>NZGX01000036.1 GCA_002691085.1 Rhodospirillaceae bacterium
TAATATTTAGATCTAGCCTTATAATACATAATATACATTATGCGACAAACACGTTACTTTACATATTAATCACCATCCCATCAAAAGCAGGCTTTATATCATAAGATGAACATAGTTTCTCTACCCTATCATAATCAAGGGTTGGACCCATATGTGTAATAATACACTGTCTAGGTTTAAATCTATCAACCCATTTAATTGCTTCATCGATGCTTACATGCGTCGGATGATTAATGTCATTTGTTAAACAACCAATAACCCAAGTATCAAGGTTATGAAGGTTTTGAACACCTTCCTTAGTTAATGCATTAAGATCAGTTGTATAAGCAAAATTATTAATACGAAATCCTAATGTTGTCATATTTCCATGAATTTGTGAAAAAGGCTTGATAATAATATTTTTTACCTGAAATTCATTTGGCGTATTAATTGTGTTAGGAATTAACCAAGGTTTATAGATTGTTTCATATTGTTTAATACCTTCAAATGCATAACTATAACGTTGCATCAGATCTGAAAGAGTTGCCTGATCTGCCCATATATTAAGTGGTCCATTTAAAACTCTATTTATCTCTCTTAATTCGTTAATCCCATGTGAGTGGTCCGCATGTCCATGTGTAAAGAGAACAGAATCTATTAATTTAATTTTATTTGTAAGAAATTGTTCTCTTAGGTCTGGAGAGGCGTCTATTAATATTTTTGTATTAGATTTTTCAACTAATATAGAAGAACGAAGTCTTTGGTTTTTGGGGTTATTTGATTCACACTCTCCCCAACCAGATGATATACTTGGCACACCACCTGCTCCTCCACATCCTAAAATTGTTACTTTAAGTTTTTGTAAGGCTTTATCTATCAATTTATTAATTTACTTTTAGAATGATTTGTTTGCTTTAGAAAACAAGTCATAAAAATTATTAGTTGTAATTTTTGCAATATCATCAAGCGTTTTACCGTGGATTTCAGCTAATTTTATAGCGGTATTTTCTACAAAAGCTGGTTCATTCCTTTTTCCTCTATTTGGAACTGGTGCTAAAAAAGGAGCATCTGTTTCAACTAGTATTCTTTCTAATGGAAGTTTTTTTACAATTTGTCTCAAGTCATCAGATTTTTTAAATGTTATTATCCCAGATAATGAAATATAAAGTCCTAAATCAATTGCCTTCAGTGCTAAAGATTCACCAGAACTAAAACAATGTATTACCCCTCTAAAAGGCCCCTTCTCCATTTCTTCTTCGAGTATTTGAGAGGTCTTTTCATCTGCGTTTCGTGTATGGATAATAACAGGGATATCTGTCTCTCTACTGGCGGCAATATGTGTTCTAAATTGTCTCTCTTGAATTTCTCTAGGACTATTATCATAATAAAAATCAAGACCTGTTTCTCCAAAAGCTATAACCTTTTGATCTTTTTTTGACTTGTTAATTAAATAATTCTTATCAACTGTTTCTTCACTGTCTGCTTCATGTGGATGAATTCCAATAGAACAATCCATAATCTCTTTATATTTTTCAGCTACATTTCTTACCTGTTGAAATTTGCTTATATGAGTACATATAGTTAAAAAATGAATAACGTTTTTAGAGACGGCTCTATCCACAACTTGGTTAAGATCTTTTTCAAAATCTGGGAAATCTAAATGGCAGTGACTATCTACAAGCATAATTAAATAAAACCATCATTCAAATTTTTCAAATACGGGTTCAGGTTTATTTATTAGCAAACCTGGAGTGATATGGCTATCAGAATCTATAAAGCTAAAATCTCTAGACTTCTCTGGAACATTCAATTGTGAAAGTATTTTATTTGACCCAATTGGGGTAAAAGGTTGCATTATTATAGCTAAGTTATAAATAATCTTTGATAATGTATATAAAACAGTTTCCATTCGTTCGGGTGACTTCTTTTTTAGTTCCCATGGAGCTTGTTTGTCGATATATGCATTCGCAGTCCTTACAATAACCCAGATTTTTTCAAGTGAATCATTAAATGCCTGCTTATCAATTAATGGTCTTATATTATTTACTAAACTTTTTGATTTTTCTATAATTTCTAGATCATCTTTAGTTAAATTTTGAAATTTGGGAATTTTAGAATCACAGTTCTTGAATATCATAGAGAGGACTCTTTGAACAAGATTTCCAAATTCATTTGCCAATTCACTATTTGATCTATGCATTAAGGCCTGTTTTGAAAAATCTCCGTCATTTCCAAAAGTTACTTCTTTTAAAAGAAAGTATCTTAATTGGTCTAAGCCAAATTCATCGACAAGAGCATTTGGATCTATTGCATTCCCAAGTGATTTTGACATTTTCTGACCTTCAATTGTCCACCAGCCGTGTGCAAATATTCTTTTTGGTAATGGTAATTCAGCAGCCATAAGGAATGCAGGCCAATAAATACAATGAAATCTTATTATATCTTTACCAATGATATGCAGATCAGCAGGCCAAAAACTTTTAAATAATGAATGATTTATCTCCGGGTAGTTAGCACCAGTTAGGTAGTTTGCTAATGCATCTATCCAGACATACATCACATGTTTATCATCATTGGGTACTGGCACGCCCCAATTAAAATTAGTGCGGGAAATAGAAATATCCTTTAACCCACTTTTTACAAAACTTATAATTTCATTTCTTCTTGAATTAGGACCTATAAAATCAGGATTCTGGTTGTAATAATCTAATAGACTATCTTCTGCTGCAGATAGTCTAAAAAAATAGCTATCTTCTTCAACCCACTCAACTTTGTTTCCATTTGGTGCACATTTCTCACCCTTGTCATTTAATACAAGTTCATCTTCCGTATGATATGCTTCATCTCGAAATGAATACCACCCTTTATATTTATCTAATATAATCCAAGACTTTCCGTCAGGAGCACTAGAATTTAAAATTTTTTCCCAAAAGAATTGACATGCTTTTTTATGCCTATCCTCTGTTGTTCTGATGAAATCATCATTTGTAATTGTAAGAGTTTCAGTTAATTTGATAAAAGATTTAGATACATTATCGGTAAATTTTTGTGGAGATATACCCTGTTCATCAGCTGCTTTTGCAACTTTCTGTCCATGTTCGTCTGTTCCAGTTAGGAATTTTACAGTAAATCCATCTAATCTCTTAAATCGGGCAATAACATCACATGCAATGGTTGTATAAGCATGACCTGTATGCGGTTTATCATTTACGTAGTATATAGGAGTTGTAATATAATAATTTTTTTCTGATAACATTCTTAATACTTTTTTATTTTAATATTGAATTTGGTAATCCCATGAGTGAAGTATAAATTATATTCCTTCTATCAAGATTTAATATATTCGCTTTATTGTATTTATCACTTATATCTTCTAATATATTTAATAATTGTTCAAGATTTATTAATCTCGCAATATTTTCTGAAACATTTCTATCATTTGATACTGTTTCATCATATTCAGAAAAATTATTTATAGATCTATATTTTATTATTTTTGAGATCCACCAACACAATAGTTCAATTGCAATCTTAAATAAATTTTCTTTTGACCAAGCTTCTGAAATTTTATTAGCTTTATTAATATCAATTGAAGGTAAATTGGAATATAAATTAACTAGTTCTTTGAATATTCCTATTCCATTATTCTCATATAAATTTAATGCTTTTCCAACCGAACCCTCAGACATTGAGGATAAAATTCTAGTATCATTTGAATCTAGGTCAGGAAGATAAATATTTATTAAATTATAAAGCATATCTTTTGATAAAGGAAATATAGGTAGACTTCTACACCTTGATATTGTGGTTGGAAGTAATTGTGAAGAATTAGTTGCAATTAAAATGATTAATGTTTTTCGTGGTGGTTCTTCAAGTGATTTAAGTAATGCATTCTCTCCGTTAATAGTTAATTCATCCATTGAATCAATAATGATAACTTTCCAACCACCTGTAATAGAGGTAGTATTTAAAAAAGGTTTAATTTTTCTTATTTCAGAGATTGATATTGATTTTTTACTCTTACCACTCTGATCTTTTAAAGGTTCAATTACCATAAGATCACTATGACTATTTGAAACTATCCTTTTATATATTGGATTATCAGAAGTTAACTGTAGAGATTCTTTGTTAGAATTATCATCTAGAAATAATTTATGATTATTTTGATCATTGTTCTGAGATAAGATAAAACGCGCAAACCTATAAGCTAATGTAGACTTGCCAATACCTTTAGGTCCTGAAATCAACCAAGCATGATGAAAAGAATTAGAATGATATGAGTCAATAAAGGTCTTCTCATAATTTATATCTGATTTAAAGTTTAGATTTTCTCTAGGTAAAGGTATTTCCACTTTAGAGCTCTTTTTTAAGCTTTAATTTATTTAAAACTATACCTAAGATATTCTGTTTTATCTGATTAATTGACTTTGAAGCATCTATAATACTAAAACGTTCAGAATTATTTTTAGCAATTTGAATGAAACCATTATGGAGTTTTTTATGAAAAGATAAATCCATATTTTCAAATCTTAATTCTTTGTTATCTCTCTTCTTAGACCTGGATAACCCTTCTGATACGTCTAAGTTGAGTAAAAAAGTTAAATCTGGCTCAAAAAAATCTATTGTTAGAAATTTAAGTTGTTCAATTTTCTTAAGTTCTATTCCATGTCCATAACCTTGATAAGCAATAGATGAGTCAAAAAATCTATCACAAATAACTATAGTTCCTTTATTTAATTCAGGTTTAATTTTTTTTTCAACATGTTCATAACGAGCCGCGAATAATAAAAGCAACTCACTCATTGGTAAAAGGCTATCTTTATTCCCTTGGACTAATATTTCTCTGATTTTCTCTGCACTCGATACTCCCCCAGGTTCTCTTGTTAGTATTGTATTGTAACCTTGAGAAGTTAATTCATCGAATAAAAACCTAGATTGGGTTGATTTACCACACCCCTCTCCTCCTTCAAAAGTTATAAAAAATCCATTAGCCAAAATTTCAACCTTTATAATTATTAGATAAAACTAATCATCTGAATAACCAAAGAGAATATGATTGGCCGCGGCCTTAATTCTTTTTATGAAGCCAAGTTTACCAACACTTTCTGATGCAAATAAATCATATTCTAGGGGTGACATTCTATCACCATCAATCACAAGTTTCCCTATCTTCTGTCCTTTAATTATTGGTGACGCAACAGGACCTGAATAAACAACTTTAACTTGAAGTGTTCGCCACGCCTGTCTAGGAATTGTAATGGATATGTCATCTTCTAGAACAAGGGGAACTTCTTGTGTTTCTCCTAACCATACATCGGCATTTGTGATTATTTCTCCAGCACGAAATAGATTTTTATTAGTAAAGTTTCTAAACCCCCAGTCCATCAATTTTGAGGTTTCTGATGATCTAATTTTAGGGGACTGCATTCCGTTTGCGACAAGAATTAAACGTCTTCCATCACGCATTGCTGATGCAGTTAATCCATAGCCAGCTATGCTAGTACGTCCAGTTTTTAAGCCATCTGCTTTACCAGGAATAGATAATAATGGATTTCTATTATATTGTTTTATATCGTTATAGGTGAACTCTCTTTCACTATATAAAGAGTAATATTCAGGAAAATCTTTTATTATTCTTCGAGCCAGAGTTGCCAAATCTCTTGCAGTCATATAATGCTCAGGATTTGGAAGACCTGTAGAATTAGTAAAATTACTTCCTTTTAAACCAATTTCTAATGCGCGTTCAGACATCTGAACTGCAAAAGTATCTTCAGTCCCTGCCATTTCTTCTGCAACAACAATACATGCATCATTACCAGACTGAATTATTATACCTCTAAGTAAGTCTTCAACCCTCACCCTGCTATTTGGCTCCAAGAACATGGTTGAACCACCTGATGCTGCCCCTCCTTTCCTCCATGCATTTTCTGAAACAACAAAATAATCATCAAGTGAAATTGCACCTGAATGAATAGCCTCAAAAAGCATATAAGCTGTCATTAATTTAGACATTGATGAAGGTGGCATTGGTTCATCAGCATTTTTTTCAGCCAGAACNGTCCAAGTTTGGAAATCAACTAAGATATACTCTCTAGCTTTGATATCTAAAGCCTCAGAGGGATTGCTGATTATCAAAGTTATAAGAAGAGATATAAAATTAAGAAAAAATGACAAATTATTGATTTTAAACATTACTTAAATACTACCATTAAAAAATTATTCTGCAAAAATACGCGCATTTGAATACCCACTGTCTATTATGTAATCAAGTATTCTTTCAGCATTATTTCTTTGTGAAAATGGCCCTAATCTTACACGATGGAATGTTTGTCCTGAGATTCTAGCAATATTAATAAAAACGTTACCTAAATGTGATATTTGAGCTTCTAGNCGTTTAGCATTGCTAATTTCACTAAAAGCCCCTGCTTGAACATAAAAACCTGGTTTCATTAGTTGATTAACCGACCCAGTATTTTTTGATTGCTGATTATTGTTTTCAAGCGGTTTTAATTGTCTGGTTATACTATTAGGGTCAAAATTACGAGTAATATTCATAGGTTGTGTTTTATCCAAATAATTATTAGCTAAAGGCTTTACGTTTTCTGTAACTATTGATGCGAGTGGAGCTTTATTTACTTTTGGCATCTCAGCCTTTCTGAAGGCCCCAGAACTTTGAAGTGCCATTGTTTTCATAGTCATAGAGTCTTCAGGTATTAATTCTACACTCACTCTGGCAGTCCCTAATTTATCAAAGCCCAATAACTCTGCACCTCTTCTAGATAGGTCTATAATTCTTCCTTCGATAAAGGGTCCTCTATCGTTAATTCTAACTTTTATTGTTCTGTTATTGTCAAGATTTGTGACTTTAACAACACTTGGCATAGGAAGTGTTTTATGCGCAGCCGTAAGTGCATCCATATCATATTTTTCACCATTTGCAGTTCTTTTTCCATGAAAGCCNGGACCATACCATGAGGCAATTCCTACTTTTTTGTATCCAAAATCTTCAGATGGATAATGCCAAATGCCACTGACTTGATAAGGTTGTCCAACTTTATAAGNTTTGACTATCTTACCTTTAGGATCTTTTCCAAATTGCATATATTCGGGTAACTCTTCGTCAAATATATCTTTCGTTGAGCCCGAACATCCAAAAATCAAAGTAGTAATCATTATAGTTTTTAAAGTTTTTAAAAATAAATCCCGCATTTTGCAGGTCTCCTTAGTATTCAATATTGGTATTTATATAACTTTTTGANGAAAGTTTAATAAAATCAACTGTTNTTTTGTCAGCATAGCCATCAGCAGAAAGTTTATTCTGTCTTTGAAATAATCTAATTGCATGTTTCGTATTTGTACCCATTATACCATCTTCATTAAGATTACCATATCCAAGAAAATTTAGTTTTTTTTGTAATTCTAGTATCTTCTTTATTGAAAGTTTCCTTTCTTTTAAAGAACTTATATCCAATTGACTAATATTGATTAAGCGGTCAGATAAATAACCCACTGTTAATGAATAGAAAATAGACCTATTCCACTGCATAATTTTCTCAAAATTTTTGTAAACTAAAAATGCAGGACCATCTTTACCGCTTGGGAGTATTATTGACCCCATGATCGTTGATTCCGGCAAACTAGTATTATTTGCTTTCTTAACCCCTTTAATTCGCCAATGATTCACACTCTTACTTGTACCTAATTGTGCATCAAAGTAATCAAATCCTTTAGGTAATTTAACCTCCCTTCCCCAAATATAATCCTTTTCCCAACCAATTTGGCTCAAATAATTAGCAGCAGATGCAAAGGAGTCTGTTAANTTNNTCCAAATATCTTTTTTGCCATCATTTGAATAATCAATTGCGTATTCTAAAAATGTGGATGGCATAAATTGCATTTGTCCAGATGCTCCTGCCCAAGAACCCTTATATTTATCAAAAGAAGTATGTTTCTGATCAAGTATTTTAATAGCACCCAAAAGCTCATTTCTAAAAAAATTCCGTCTTCTAGGATCAAATGCTAATGTAGCAAGGCTGTTAACTACTAGATAATTACCCGTATAACTTCCAAAGTTGGTTTCTATTCCCCAAAACGCTATCAAATANCTTGCTGGTACTCCAAACTCTTTCTCTACACGATTAAGAAGAGTTTTATGATCTTTAAGAAGATTCTTTCCTATACGNACCTTGCGGTTAGAAATATTTCTTGTGATGTAATCTGAAAAGTTATCAATAAATTCAGGCTGTTGCCTGTCTTTATTTAATATATTTGGCAATATTTCTATTTTATTCATTGTTTTAATTACGGTTTCTTTGCTTATTCCCTTCTCAATTGCTTCATCTTTAAGTTTATTTAGCCATAAATTGAAATTCTCCTCTTTTGAGAGTGTTATAGATGGAATAAATAAAATAAATAAAAATGTGACAAAGATATTTTTTTGACTAAAATTCATAAAAAGAATTTTCCATAGCATGCAATGAATTAATTTTGGAGTATTAAACTGTTTAAAATTATAATTATATCTATATTTAGTATATCCCTATTAAGTCCTAAAGTCATTTTATCAAAAGAGAATATTACATTAGGAACGGATTGGAGAGCTCAGGCTGAGCATGGTGGCTTTTACCAAGCAAAAGCTCTCGGCTTATATGAAGATGTAAATCTAAATGTATTTATCAGGCAGGGAGGGCCTCAAGTAAATCATTCTCAGCTATTAGCAGCCGGTAAGATTGATTTTGGGATGGCACCTAATTCATTTATTCCATTAAACTTTAAAAGTCAGGAAATCCCTGTAAAGGCTATTGCTGCTTTTTTTCAGAAAGACCCTGCTGTTCTAATTTCTCATAAGTCTAGTAATTTTGATAAAATTGAGGAT
>NZGX01000037.1 GCA_002691085.1 Rhodospirillaceae bacterium
AATTATAGATAGATAAAATGCTCCACTATTGATAATAAATATACTCATTTTTAGAAAAATGAAATTCTAAATTTGCTCATTTTAGGTTTTAGGGTCTCAAGAAATAGGTGATATGTTGAAGGCGAGGGTTGAAAATTTTCCTCAAAAACCCAAGAAAGCTACAGGGATATTAGTTCTTGAAGATGGAAGTATTTTTTGGGGAAAAGGTTTTGGAAAAATCGGAACTAGCACGGGAGAGTTAGTTTTTAATACTGCTATTTCTGGTTATCAGGAAATAATCTCAGATCCTTCATATGCCTCACAGATAATTACTTTTACTTTCCCCCACATTGGGAACGTTGGAGTAAACCCTGATGACACTGAAAGTTTAAAACCCTTCGCAGTCGGATGCATAACTAGAATGGACATTTCAGCCCCTTCAAATTGGAGATCTGTGGATAAGTTCCAAAACTGGTTAGAAATTAATAATCTCACTGGTATTTCATGTATAGATACACGTCAAGTTACTGCCCATTTAAGAGATAATGGAGCTCAAAATGCTACTATCTCATTTAATCCTGATGGAGAATTTAATTTAGGTAATCTATTATCTATATCGCAAAATTGGCCGGGAATTTTGGGTAATGACCTTGCCAAAGAAGTTACCTGCAAGAAAGCTTATAGATGGTCAAATAAAAGCTGGAGCAGAATTAACACCTCTGAGGGGAAAAATTACTCTAGTAATATTAACATTCTTGTCATTGATTATGGAGTAAAGAATAGTATTTTACGATCATTAGTCGACTTGAAATGTAATGTAATTGTTGTGCCTGCAAATTCCACTTTTAAAGAAATTCTGAGTTACAATCCTGATGGCATATTACTTTCTAATGGTCCAGGAGATCCACAAGCTACAGGAAAGTATGCAATTCCAATAGTAAAACAATTATTAGAAACGAATCTTCCTATTTTTGGAATATGTCTCGGTCATCAGATATTAGCACTGGCTTTGGGAGCGAAAACTTTTAAATTAAAATTTGGACACCATGGTAGCAATCAACCAGTAAAAAATCTAAAAAATGATCGTGTTGAAATCACCTCACAAAACCATGGATTTTGTGTTGAGAGGAATAGCCTTCCCGAAGGTGTTGTTGAAACTCATCGATCACTTTTTGACGGAGTTTTAGAAGGATTAGAGGTTAGTGATAAGCCCTATTTTTCGGTACAGTACCACCCTGAGGCTTCTCCTGGACCAAAAGATAGCTCCTACCTATTTGTGAAATTTATAGAATTGGTGAAAAATGCCAAAAAGAAATGATCTTAAGAGCATCCTGATTATTGGAGCAGGCCCAATTGTGATTGGGCAAGCATGCGAATTTGACTATTCAGGTGCCCAAGCATGTAAAGCTCTCAAAGAAGAGGGTTACAGGGTAGTACTGGTTAATTCTAATCCAGCTACAATAATGACTGATCCAGAAATGGCAGATGCAACATATATCGAACCAATAAATCTTGAAGTTCTATGTAAAATATTAAGAAAAGAAAAACCAGACGCAATTCTCCCAACTATGGGTGGCCAAACTGCTCTTAATATTGCCATTGAACTATCAAACGATGGAATACTTAGCGAGCTTGGAATTGAATTAATTGGAGCAAAAAAAACCGTAATAGAAAAAGCTGAAGATAGACTCCTATTTAGGGAAGCAATGACAAAAATTGGGCTAGAAAGTCCAAAAAGCCAAATTGTGCATTCTCTTGACGAAGCCTTAGAGGCTTTAACAACAATTAAACTTCCATCCATTATTAGACCCTCTTTTACCTTAGGAGGTCAAGGAGGAGGAATTGCCTATAATACTGATGAATTTAAACAAATAGTTCAGAGTGGCTTAGATGCATCTCCTGTCGATGAAGTTCTCGTAGAGGAGTCCGTAACAGGCTGGAAAGAATATGAAATGGAGGTTGTTAGAGATAGAATGGATAATTGCATAATTGTCTGCTCTATTGAAAATGTTGACCCTATGGGTATTCATACTGGTGACTCAGTAACTGTAGCGCCCGCACTTACTCTCACTGATAAAGAATTTCAAATAATGAGAGATGCATCAATTTCTTGCCTTCGTGAAATTGGTGTTGACACGGGTGGGTCAAATGTTCAATTTGCTGTAAACCCAGCTGATGGTCGACTGGTAATTATTGAAATGAACCCAAGAGTATCTCGATCATCTGCCCTTGCATCAAAAGCCACGGGTTTTCCGATTGCTAAAATCGCTGCAAAACTTGCAATTGGCTACACATTAGATGAATTAAAGAATGATATAACTGGTTCAACCCCGGCGTCATTTGAGCCCACTATTGACTATGTTGTGACAAAAATACCAAGATTCACCTTTGAGAAATTTCCTGATACAGAAGCGCTATTAACAACTTCAATGAAATCAGTTGGAGAAGTAATGTCAATAGGGAGAAGTTTCTGCGAAAGCATTCAAAAAGGGTTAAGGTCGATTGAAACAGGATTAAATGGCTTTAATGATATTTCTTTTGAAGGAAATGAAGAAATAAGATTAGAAAGTTTAAAAGTTGCGCTTAGTAGCCCTCGTCCAGATAGACTTATACTTATTGCACAAGCATTCAGAGAAGGAATTAGCTTAAATGAAATAAATAATATCACTAAATTTGATCCCTGGTTTCTTGAACAAATTGAAATAATTATTAATAAAGAGAGAGAAATTATTGATAATGGCATACCAACAGAACCTGAAGAATTTTTAAATTTTAAAACGTTAGGATTCTCCGACTCTCGATTAGCCGACCTAGCAGGATTGAAGGAAAAAAATGTCTCATTAAAAAGGAGAGAACTAAAAGTACTTCCAACTTATAAAAGAATTGATACATGTGCTGGTGAATTTAAATCTAATACTCCCTATTTATATTCAACCTATGAGGCGAATGCTTATTTTAATAGAGATTGTGAGTCAGAACCAAGTGGTAATAAGAAAATAATTATTCTCGGAGGAGGGCCCAATAGGATTGGTCAAGGTATTGAATTCGATTATTGTTGTTGTCACGCATCATTTGCCCTTTCAGAAGCTGGATATGAGACAGTAATGGTAAATTGTAACCCAGAAACCGTCTCTACCGACTATGATACTTCTGATAGGTTATACTTCGAGCCCCTAACTGTCGAAGATGTTTATGAATTAATTGATGTTGAAAAAAGTAAAGGTACACTTCTTGGAATTATTGTTCAACTCGGAGGTCAAACTCCCTTAAAGATTGCAAATGAGCTAGAAAATTTAGGCGTACCAATCCTAGGAACCTCTAGCGATGCAATTGACTTAGCTGAAGATAGAGAAAGATTTAAAAAATTACTTGATAAACTTGATCTTAAACAACCTGAAAATGTTACTATTTCAGATGAGTCTGATGCTCTTAAAATTGCAAATATAATTGGGTATCCAGTTGTAATAAGGCCATCATATGTACTTGGTGGAAGAGCAATGCAGATTATTCATGATGATTTTTCTTTAAAAAAATATATTAGTGAAGCTGTAGAGGTTAGTGGCAAAAACCCTCTTCTTATAGACTCATACTTATCGGGTGCTATAGAAGTAGATGTAGACGCATTATGTGATGGAAAAAATATATATATTGCAGGTATCATGGAACATATTGAGGAAGCAGGTATACACTCTGGTGACTCAGCGTGTTCTCTTCCTCCCTATTCACTCTCTAATCAAATAATTGATGAAATTGAAAAACAAACTAAAACTTTGGCATATTCCTTAAATGTCAAAGGTCTCATGAATGTTCAGTTTGCAATAAAAGATAGTGATATTTATATTTTAGAGGTGAACCCTAGGGCGAGTCGAACTGTGCCCTTCGTTGCAAAGTCAACAGGGGTACCTATTGCAAAAATTGCCTCAAGAGTTATGGCAGATGAAAGTCTAGCGAATTTTAATTTACCAATTGATAAACCATATAACGAATACAAACCTCATAATCATGTGTCGGTAAAAGAGGCGGTGTTTCCATTTTCACGTTTCCCGGGATCAGATATAGTTTTAGGACCTGAAATGAAATCTACAGGTGAGGTTATGGGAATTGATAAAAGTTTTTCAAGGGCATTTGCAAAGTCCCAATTAGGAGCTAGTATATCTTTACCTTTCAAAGGTGGAGCCTTCTTATCACTTAAAGATACTGATAAGGCTGAAGCATTACTCATTGCGAAAAAATTAAATGAAATTGGTTTTAATCTAATTGCAACAAAAGGAACTGCTGACTATTTATCAAGTAAAGGCCTTGATGTAAAATACGTAAATAAAGTCAGGCAAGGGCGTCCACACTGTGTCGATGCAATGATCTCTGGGGATATTCAATTAGTAATTAATACAACAGATGGGAACCAGTCGTTAAGAGATAGCTTTGACATAAGAAGAACAGCATTAAATCGACAAATATGTCATTATACTACACTCTCAGGTGCAAAAGCAGGTGTTGATTCTATTGAAGCATTGCAAGATAATGATATTGAAGTTTTTTCATTACAATCTTACTTTAAATAATGATAAGTTATAGCAAATATTTTTTAATTATAGGATAGCTTTATGGAAAAAATTCCTATGACTGCGGGTGGAATTCAAAACTTAGAAGAAGAGCTAAAGAAACTAAAAACAGAAGAGCGTCCCTCTGTAATTAGAGCTATCTCTGAAGCTAGAGAGCATGGAGATTTGTCAGAAAATGCTGAATATCATGCTGCAAAGGAAAAACAGGGTTTCATAGAGGGAAGAATTCAGGAGCTAGAAGATATAATAAGTAGAGCTGATATTATTGATGTTTCAAAACTATCAGGNAATATTATCAAATTTGGGGCTACAGTAACATTAGCTGATGAGGATACTGATGAGGAATTAACCTATCAAATTGTTGGTCCGTATGAAGCAAATCTAGAAAATAAACGCATTTCAATTCAGTCACCGATTGCTAGAGCTCTTATTGGTAGGAGTATAGGAGACTCAACTGAGGTAAAAGCCCCTGGTGGTATTAAGAGTTATGAAGTAATTAAAATAAAATGGAAATAATCAAATTAATTTATTCAATCAAAAGGAACTCCTTGAAGTCGCTTTGAGCTTCTTATCGCCAAAGAGGATTTTACTTGTGCAACGTTTGGAGCAGAAGTAAGTTTTGATGTGACAAACTTTTGATATTCATCCCAGTCTCTCGCTACGATTCGTAGAAGAAAATCAGCTTCTCCTGCAAGCATATGGCATTCTCTAACCTCTGGCCATTCATTCACCATTTGTTCAAATGCTGTAAGGTCAGCCTTAGCCTGACTTGTCAAACCCACGTTTGCAAAAACAGAAACATTAAATCCTAATAAAATAGGATCAAGATCAGCACTGTAGCTACGAATAAAACCTGACTCTTCGAGGGCTCTAACCCTCCTAAGACAAGGCGGGGCAGAAATCCCAGCCTTATTTGCAAGATCAACATTAGTGATTCTTCCGTCTTCTTGTAAATTCTTAAGAATCTGCTTATCTATCCTATCAAGTTTTACTTTCTGCATAAACAACTCATAATAAACAAATAGATAAAGTGGATATAAGCATGATATTACAAATTATCTGATAAAAATCACTTAATTTTTCGTGCTTTATTAATTAATTATTTTATAAAGAGAATATAAGAATTAATTATAATATTCTGATATTAAAAAATTCGTTTTAACATACAAATTCATGAGAAACTTATACTATGGAACCAAATCATCATAAAGTAATAATTCTGGGTTCAGGGCCAGCTGGACTAACAGCTGCAATATATGCTGCAAGAGCGAACCTGAAACCTCTAATGATTTGTGGAAACCAACCAGGTGGGCAAATGACAATTACAACTGATGTAGAAAATTATCCTGGCTTTGCTGATATTATCCAAGGACCTTGGCTTATGGATCAAATGCAAAAACAAGCAGAGAGCGTTGGAACCGAAGTTATTCAGGATATAATTATTGATATTAAATTAAACTCCAAACCATTCGAATGCGTTGGTGATAGCGGNAAAATATACAAAAGTGACTCCGTAATTATCTCAACTGGGGCATCTGCTAAATGGTTAGGGCTTGAGTCTGAAAAGAATTTTATGGGGTTTGGAGTTTCAGCATGCGCTACTTGTGATGGTTTTTTCTTTAGAGACCAAGAAGTATGTGTAATTGGTGGAGGCAATACAGCCGTTGAAGAAGCGCTTTACTTAACAAATCATGCTAAAAAGGTTTACCTGATCCACAGAAGGGAAAAACTAAGAGCTGAAAAGATTCTTCAAAAAAGATTATTTGATAATAATAAGATTGAGATAATCTGGAACTCAAAAGTGAATAAAATACTAGGTGAAAACAACCCACAAAAAGTTACTGGGGTTGAGCTAGAAAACTTAATAGATAGCAAGATCGTAAAACTAAGCATTGATGGGGTCTTTGTAGCTATAGGACATTCACCAAATACTAAATTATTTAAAGATAAAGTTATAATGGACGAAGAGAATTATATCATCACAAAAGAGGACTCTACCAAAACAAATATTAATGGTGTTTTTGCTTGCGGGGATGTGCAAGATAAAATTTATAGACAAGCTGTTACTGCGGCTGGAACTGGTTGCATGGCAGCTCTTGAGGTGGATAAATATCTTTCTGAGCAAGAATATAATTAAATTCAGAACAAATCTATAAGCAGTTCCTCAAATAATCTTCAGAATATATATAACAAAAACAAAAAATAATTTTAAACTAAATTGTGCACGCTATAATATTTGCCTGAAGTCTAAAGATTTTTAGCCAATCAACAGCAGTAAGATCTTAAACACATTTCTGATAATATGTAATTAATTTATACTTAATTTAAATTTTCACAGAAATCAAAAATTCTTTCGCAAGCACTTTTCAGAACCTCAGTAGAAGTTGCGTAGGAGATTCTAAAAAATGGGGACAAACCAAATGCTTCTCCCTGGACTGCTGCAACTCCAGCTTCTTCTAGTAAACAACTTACGAAATCAGTATCATTATTGATCTTATTACCTGCTTTAGTACTTTTACCAATGCATCCATTTATAGATGGGTAAACATAGAAAGCCCCCTCTGGTCTAATGCAACTTATTCCTTTACATTCGTTTAAACTCTTTACTACTAAATCTCTACGTTCCTTATAAACTTTATTTCTACTAACAAGAAAATCTATAGGCCCGTTCAGTGCTTCAACTCCTGCCCATTGAGTAATCGAACTTGGGTGTGATGCACTTTGAGACTGAATTTTATTCATCGCATTTATTAGCTTTGATGGACCACATGAATATCCTAATCGCCAACCAGTCATTGCAAACGACTTACTTATACCATTAACTGTGAGTGTTCTTTCGAAAAGATTTGGATTAACCTGCGCTATAGTTGAATATTCAAAATTATCATAAACTAAATGCTCATACATATCATCCGTCATAATCCAAATATTTGGAAAATCTTCTAAAATCTGTCCTATCAGTTTGAGATCATCACGAGTATAAGCAACCCCTGTTGGGTTTGAAGGAGAATTTATTATGAGCCACTTTGTTTTTTTTGTTATAGACCCCATGAGTGCTTCAGCAGTTAGCTTAAATTTATTACTTTCATCACAATTAATAAAAATAGGTTTTCCTCCCGCCAATAGAACCATGTCGGGATAACTTACCCAATATGGGGCNGGTATTAAAACTTCATCACCAGGATTAATCGATGACATCAATGCATTAAACAGAACTTGTTTACCCCCAACACCTATGTGAACCTGATCCATTTGGTAATCTAGTTGATTTTCTCTTTTAAACTTTTTTACAATAGCTTCTCTTAATTCAATAATTCCATTTGTTGGAGTATATTTAGTCTTTCCATTGTCTATAGCTAATTTTGCTGCAAATTTAATGTGATCAGGTGTATCAAAATCAGGTTCACCAGCACCTAAACCAATTATATCAACCCCCTGAGACTTCAGTTCTGCTGCCTTAGCCGTTACAGCCATGGTGGGTGACGGTTTAATCGATTTCATTCTATCAGCTACAATTGACACCTTAATACTCTCCAAATAATAAAATATATATTTTTAGATATAAAAAATGATAACATAAACTTATTAGTCTAGCGATTAGTTCTAAAAGATTTATATTATAACGTAATTATGACTGCCTCATACCAAAAAAATAATACTTGTAAAGATTCAAATAGCCATCTTTTTTCTCTTGAAAGCGAATTTGAACCAGCTGGCGATCAACCAGCAGCAATAAACCTTTTGAAAGATGGGATTTCAAATAAGGAACACAATCAAGTCCTTCTTGGAGTAACTGGCTCAGGAAAAACCTTTACAATGGCAAAAATTATTTCAGAAACTAATCGTCCTGCTTTGATTTTAGCTCATAATAAGACTCTTGCAGCGCAATTATATGGGGAATTTAAATCTTTCTTTCCACGCAACTCTGTAGAGTATTTTGTTTCATACTATGACTACTATCAACCTGAAGCTTATGTCCCAAAAACAGATACATATATCGAAAAAGATGCAAGTATTAATGAGCAAATTGACAGGATGAGGCACTCTGCTACTAGAGCAATACTTGAAAGAAAAGATGTAATTATTGTTTCATCCGTTTCATGTATTTATGGACTTGGGTCAGCTGAATCATACATGAAGATGACATTTACTGCCAGCTTGGGTGATTTATTTCCAAGAAATGATTTTGTAAGAGAACTTGTTTCTCTTCAGTACGAAAGAAATGATATAGGATTTGCAAGAGGAAATTTCAGAGTGAGAGGTGATATTATTGAAATCTTTCCGGCTCACTGCATTGACAGGGCATGGAGAATCTCATTATTCGGTGATACTATTGAATCAATTAGTGAGTTTGACCCGTTAACGGGTGAAAAAACTGATAAACTAAATCAAATTAAAATATTTCCAAACAGCCACTATGTAACTCCTGCACCAACATTATCTCAGGCTGTGAAAAAAATTAAAATAGAACTAAAAGAGAGAATTCTTGAATTAGAAAAACAAAACAAACTTTTAGAAGCTCAAAGATTAGAACAAAGAACATCTTTTGATTTAGAAATGATAGAAACTACAGGTCACTGTAAAGGAATTGAAAATTATTCGCGGTACCTGACAGGAAGAAGATCAGGTGAACCACCTCCAACATTGTTTGAATACTTACCTAAAAATGCAATACTATTTGTTGACGAGAGTCATGCAACAATTCCTCAAATAAATGGAATGTATAAAGGAGATTTTCAAAGAAAAACTACATTGTCAGACCATGGGTTCAGGCTACCTTCTTGTTGTGATAATAGACCCTTAAAGTTTCAAGAATGGGATAAAATTAGACCTGACACTATATTTGTTTCAGCAACACCCGGAGATTGGGAGTTAGTCTCATCAAAAGGTACTTTTATAGAACAAGTTATTCGCCCAACAGGATTAATAGACCCAGAATGCACAATACGCCCTGCTGTTTCACAAGTTGACGATTTAATTCATGAATTAAAAACTATTGTTGAAAATAAATCAAGAGCACTAATAACTACTTTAACCAAAAAAATGGCAGAGGACTTGACCGAATATATTTCTGAACAAGGTATCTCAGTCAGGTATATGCACTCAGATATCGATACTCTTGAACGAATTGAAATTATTAGAGATTTAAGATCAGGTGTTTTTAAAGTACTGGTAGGTATCAATCTCCTTCGGGAAGGCCTAGATATACCTGAGTGCGAACTAGTTGCGATACTTGATGCTGATAAAGAAGGCTTTCTTCGTTCCGAAAGATCATTAATACAGACTATTGGAAGAGCAGCAAGAAATATAAATGGTAAAGTAATTCTCTATGCAGACCGAATAACAAATAGTATTTCAAAAGCAATTTCTGAAACAAATAGACGGAGAGAAAAACAAATCAAACACAATAAGGAAAACAATATAACTCCCAAAAGTATAGTTAAAAAGATATCTGATGCAATTAAGGTTGAAGATAAAGAAAAAGTAGGCAATCAAGATAAGAATAAATTAGATAATAAGCCTGATATACTGATAGGTAATAACCTTCAAAAAACTTTAGATGATCTTAAAAAGAAAATGTGGTGGAAGAATATCAAGATGTACTTGATCATCGGGTTTATCGTACTTGCTATCATTGGATGTATCGCTGGCGTTATAGCTTATATGGTTGAACAAAACAAAAAGAAACAGTAAACTGGACGAATTGTTTTCCTAATATTGAGAGCGAACCAGTGATGACTCTGACCAGTACGTTGATGTAATAGCCTAAGTATGAAGACTACGGAAGTAGAAGTGCGAAGTGCCTCTAATTTGATGTTTGAAGTACTTCTAGCTTGTAGAATGTAGAAGTATTTTTTAAAAAAGATTTGTACTTTTTACTTAATTTTTAGAGTACTGTACATAACGCTTTTGAACGAATTGCTCAACTTTAGGTTCACAACACATGACATGTAGTCCAATGTGAGACAAAATTTATGGTCAATTTGGGAGC
>NZGX01000038.1 GCA_002691085.1 Rhodospirillaceae bacterium
AAAAATTTCAGAAATTGGGGTAAATACGCATTTTATAAGACGGCTGAATATGCGTGAACAATTGGTTAAAGAACTAGAAATCATTCCTGTTGAAGTTGTAGTAAGGAATATAGCTGCAGGTTCAATTTCAAAAAGATTTGCAATAGAAGAAGGAACTAAGCTACCAAGATCAATGGTTGAATACTACTATAAAGATGATAACCTCGGCGATCCTCTAATTTCTGAAGAGCATATTACAGGGTTTGGCTGGGCAAATATCAATGAAATAGATGAAATTTTAAACACATCACTAATAATAAATGATTTTTTGATAGGACTTTTTTTAGGAGTTGGAATAAAACTTATTGATTTCAAGTTGGAATTTGGAAGATTGAAATCGGGAAAAGACGAAAATAAAATAATACTTGCTGACGAACTTTCACCAGATAATTGTCGTCTTTGGGATAAAAAAACTAATGAGAAGATGGATAAAGATAGATTTAGGCGTGATTTGGGAAACGTTGAGTCAGCTTACCAAGAAGTCGCTAGCAGATTGGGAATACTTCCACAAAAAGCTCATTCTCATAATGAAAACTTAAAATTTAAATAATTATTAATGGTTAACAAATTTATATTTTTTAAGGAATTTTTTGATTAATGGTAAAAGCAATTGTATATATTTCTCTGAAAAATGGAGTTCTTGACCCGGAGGGTAAAGCAATCCAAAATGCATTAACAAATTTTGGATTTCAAGAGATTAATGAAATAAGAAAAGGTAAATTCATAGAAATAGAGCTAAATGAAAATAATAAATTAAAAGCAAAAGATAAAGTAGATAAAATGTGTAGGAAACTTTTAGTAAACACAGTTATTGAAAACTATAATATTGAAATTATTGATTAGAAATGAAATCAGCTGTAATTGTTTTTCCCGGTTCAAATTGTGATAGAGATATTGCAGTAACATTATCTAAAGTTACTGGAAAAAAACCATTAATGATTTGGCATAATGAGAATGTAATACCAAAAGGAATTGATCTTATTGTTCTTCCTGGAGGGTTTACATATGGCGACTATCTTAGATCAGGAGCAATTGCATCGACTTCTAAAATTATTTCTGAAGTTAAAAACAAGGCTAATAAAGGGGTTGCAATTCTTGGCGTATGTAACGGCTTCCAAATCCTTACAGAGAGCGGGCTTCTATCAGGAATACTCCTTCCAAATAAGAATCTTAAATTCATTTGTAAAGATGTTCATTTGAGAGTTGAAGAAAATAATAGTGTATTTACAAAATTATTTAAATTAAATGAAATTATCACTATTCCTATAGCGCACCATGATGGAAATTATTTTGTTACTGAAGAAGAACTGAATATTTTAAAAGATAAAAACCTAATTGCACTAAGATATTGTAATCCTAGTGGGGAAGTAAATATTGATTCGAATCCTAATGGCTCTATAGAAAATATAGCTGGAGTTTTTAGTTCCAATAAAAGAGTGCTTGGTATGATGCCTCACCCAGAAAGACTAGCAGATATCAAGTTAGGGGGCATTGAAGGTTTAAAGTTTTTTGAAGGTTTACTAGAGGGTTTTTCATGACAGATACAGATATAAATAAAAATAATAAAGCTCATGGATTAACGGAAAACGAATATAACAACATATTAAAAATCCTGAATGGGAGAAAGCCAAACAATCTCGAGCTTGGAATCTTTGATGTAATGTGGTCAGAACATTGTTCTTATAAGTCATCAAAGAAATGGTTAAAAACGCTTCCTACAAAAGCACCATGGGTAATATGTGGTCCTGGTGAAAATGCAGGTGTAATTGATGTAGGAGACAATTTAGCAATTATATTTAAGATGGAAAGTCATAATCATCCGTCTTTTATAGAACCTTACCAAGGTGCAGCAACAGGTGTTGGAGGGATACTAAGAGATGTTTTCACCATGGGCGCTAGGCCTATTGCAAATATGAATGCTCTTAGGTTTGGTGATATTAATCATAAAAAAACCAAACACCTTTTATCAGGTGTCATTTCTGGTATTGGAGGATATGGAAACTGTGTTGGTGTACCAACTGTTGGAGGTGAAGTTAATTTTCACAAAAGTTACAATGGTAATATCTTAGTTAATGCAATGACTGTTGGACTTGCTGATAAGAATAAAATTTTTTATTCTGCAGCTTCAGGAGTTGGAAATCCAGTAATATATGTTGGATCAAAAACTGGGAAGGATGGAATACATGGTGCCACTATGGCATCAGCAGAGTTCGATGATAATACTGAAGAAAAACGACCTACTGTTCAAGTTGGAGACCCATTTACTGAAAAATTATTAATTGAAGCCTGTCTTGAATTGATGGCCACAGATTCAATAATTGCTATTCAAGATATGGGTGCAGCAGGATTAACTTGTTCAACTTTTGAAATGTGCTCTAAAGGTGGAACAGGTATTGAACTGAATCTTGATAATGTACCTGTGAGAGAAAAAGATATGAGTGCATATGATATTATGCTCTCCGAAAGTCAAGAAAGAATGCTTATGGTTGTAAAGCCTGAAAAGGAAGAACTTGCACGAAGTATTTTTAAAAAATGGGAATTAGACTTCTCTGTCATAGGTTACCTGACTGATACAAAAAAGATGGTATTACTAAAAAATGGAAAGGAAGTAGCCAATCTCCCCATAGACCCGTTAGCGGAAGAATCACCTGAATATGACCGACCTTGGGTGTTTAAACCTGAAGAACAAGAAATTAAAAAATATAATTTTGACTCTATTCATTGGACTAAGGCATTAAAAATTTTAAATACCTGTCCAGATCTTGTAAGTCGTGAATGGATATGGACACAATATGACCACATGGTAATGGGTGATACTATTCAACGACCTGGAGGAGATGCAGCTGTTGTTCGTATTCATAACTCAAATAAAGCTATAGCAATAACTACTGATACGACTCCTAGGTATGTTTCTGCAAATGCTTATGAGGGTGGCAAACAAGCCGTTGCAGAATCTTTTCGAAACTTATGCTCAGTTGGTGCCACCCCTTTGGCTATCACTGATAATTTAAATTTTGGCAATCCTGAGAAGCCAAATATCATGGGGCAACTAGTAAAATCAATTGAGGGGATAGGCATTGCATGTAAAGAGTTAGAAATGCCAGTTGTTTCTGGGAATGTATCTCTTTACAATGAAACTGATGGAGAAGCAATTCAACCCACACCAACTATTGGTGCGGTAGGCTTAATTGAGTCAATTGATAATATGATTACTATGGGATTTAAAAATCCAGACGATCCTGTTTTTCTTATTGGAGGAAATAATAACTTTAATAAAGGATGGCTTGGACAATCACTTTTTGCCAGAGAGGTCTTTGAAAGAGAAGAAGGTGCTCCCCCCAATGTAAATTTACAACTCGAAAAATTAAATGGTAATTTTATTAAGAGGATAATTAACAAAAAATTAATTAATTCATGTCATGATATTTCTGACGGTGGTATAGCAATTTGCCTTTTGGAAATGAGCATGACTTCAAGCATTGGCTTTACACTTGAGATAGATTCCGGTGTAACTAATGCCTGGTTATTTGGGGAAGATCAAGGAAGATATATCATTACATGTGAAAATGCTATGAGCTCCACAATAATAGATTTGGCAAAAAAAAATAAAATTAGCATGTTTAAGATTGGTTCTACAGGAGGAAAATATATTTCCTTTTCTAGGAACGAAAAGATATATTTAGATGAGCTGAAAAATGATAATAAAGATTGGCTAACTAATTATATGTCCAATAATTAATTCGAGGTGAATTATGCCGATGGAAGAAAATGAGATCAAACAACTAATTAAAGATTCTTTTTCAGATGCGGAAGTGATAATTACTGACCTTAAGGGTGACGGAGATCATTTCGCAATTCATATTATTTCATCATTATTCAAGGAAAAAAGTAGAATACAACAACATCAAATGGTATATAAAGCTTTAAAGGGAAGGATGGGTAACGAGTTACATGCACTTGCTATAAAAACCTCAACACCATAAAAATTACTTTTTTACCTTGAAATCCATTCTTTTAAACATAACTAATTCATATCCTAATCAATAAATTTATAAGGAATAGCAATGGACAAGTCTGATAGATTTTCTAATATCACTGAAGAAATAAACAATAATGATGTTGTTTTATTTATGAAAGGCTCACCTATGTTTCCACAATGTGGCTTTTCTGCCGCTGTGGTCCAAATCCTATCCAAGTTAGAAATTAAATTTAAAGGAATTGATGTTCTAGAAGATGATAATCTAAGGCAAAATATCAAAGAATTTAGTGACTGGCCAACAATACCGCAACTTTACGTAAAAGGAGAGTTTATTGGAGGCTGTGATATTATCACAGAAATGGCACAAACTGGAGAATTGGAAAATCTTATTATTCCTAAACAGTAAATTCACTTTCACTAATAGGAAGCTTTCTGATTCTTACACCCGTAGCGTTAAATATTGCATTAGTTAATGCTGGGGCAACGCCAGGAAGACCAACCTCTCCTATACCACCAGGATGTCCTCCCTGAGGTAAAATATAAGTTTCAATATCTGGTGTTTCCCTAAGAGAAATTAGTCGATATGTATCAAAATTCTCTTGAATAGTTTTACCGTTTCTGACCTTAATTTTACCATATAGAGCAGCAGATAAACCTTCAAGTGAACATGACTCCATTTGCGCCTTTATAGTATCTGGATTAATTACTTTATGAGGGTTTACTACATTAATAACTCTATCAATTGTCAGATGTTTATCTTTTGAAATGGTTACCTCAACCACTTGAGCAATAACAGACTGAAATGCTTCTATAAACGAAACTCCTCTTCCTCTTAGCGAGTTATCCAGTGTTGACTTGAGAGGCTTCTCCCATTTACTTTTCTCGCCAATAAATTCTAACAACCTAGAACATTCTGGTTTATCTTTTAAAAGATTAAGTCTAAATCTTAATGGGTCAACATCTAATCGGTTTGCCAATTCATCAATAAATGACTCTAAGTAAAACCCATTATGAGACATAGAAACGCTTCTCCATTGACCAACAGGAATAGGATTATTTTGCTCCGACAATGTAAGTTTTTTTGGAGGAAGGTTATATGCAGAATAACTCATTGGATGAGTTAAACTTGATTTCTCATTAATTGGTTTGGTTACAATAGAAAAATCAAGAGCAGTCATTATTTCTTCTGAGT
The DNA here is from genome assembly GCA_002691085.1 of Rhodospirillaceae bacterium. GTDB lineage: Bacteria > Pseudomonadota > Alphaproteobacteria > Rhodospirillales > Rhodospirillaceae. Next base: position 5,211 of record NZGX01000038.1, read on the forward strand.
CTAATCCCATTCTAAGTCTTGCTAATGAATCAGGCCTATAAAAATCTTGGGTTGTATCCTCCTCTCTAGTCCATGTAAGCTTAATAGGAATATTGGGAAGTTGTTTTGCTATTGAGACTGACTCTTTTACAAAATCCATTTTTGCTCTTCTGCCAAAACCGCCACCCATCAAAGTAGAGTAAACTTGTACATTATCTGATTTAACTTCAGCAACTTCATTTGCCGCAGACTTACTCCAGGAGGAAGACTGACTAGGTGACCAGACAGTTATTTTTGCATCTTCTGAATCCTGACCATCACTAATTTCATATAATGCTGTACATCCCATAGGTTCCATACATACATGTGCCAAATATGGTGTTTCATATACTGCCTCCAAGACACTAGAGGTCTTATCCCAAGATTCCTTAAAATTATTATCCTCTTCTAAGGTTTCTAATGACTCAGAATCTAATAACGCTAAATAATTTTTTCTAGCTAACTCAGAATCAAAGTTTTCTTCTTTAGGCTTTTCCCATTTTATATTTATTTTCGAAAGTGCTCTTTGAGCAATCCAAGTATTTTTAGCAATTACTGCAACAGCATTATCAAAGACTCTAACAACCTTTATCACTCCATCAGTACTCTTGATTGAGTTGGTATCAAAAGATTTAAGCTTTCCCCCAAAATAAGGACAATGTTTGATTGAGGCAAATAATAAATTATCAAACTTAATATCTATTCCATATATAGCTGAACCATCGACTTTTTCAGGCGCATCCAATCTTTTTATTGGCTTGCCTATAATTGAAAAATCTTTTTCATTTTTTAACTTAGGCTTTGATTTAGGCTCATAAAAAGATGCTTCTTCCGCGAGCTCCCCATAAGTTAAAGAACGACCAGACTGAGGATGTATTACCAAACTATTTTTGGTAATAAGAGTTGTATCAATAACACCCAATCTTTTAGCCGCGGCTGAAATAAGCATAGACCTTGTCATTGCACCAACATTTCTAAGATATATATAATTACCAAGTATTGCTGTTGAACCTGCAGTTATTGTCATTCCTACAAGTGGGGATACCTTATATAGAACTGTCCTGGCCACATCCCTCATAATGCCTGGATCCATTAATAATCTTGGCACTTCTCCTACTATATATGATCCATAATCCTTATCAAGAGGTGCTAATTCATAAGTTACATCATCCCAATTTGCATCCAATTCCTCTGCAATAATCATAGGGATTGATGTAGTAACACCCTGACCTAATTCAGCAGCTGGAACTGCAATTATTATCTTTCCTTCGGGATTTATTTTTACATAAGCATGAAGTGCATATGAATTTGGAGTGGTTTTTAAAAATTTTTCCTTAGCATCGCCATCTTTTAAAGACTGCAAACCATAAAAAAATGCTGCACCCCCTCCGACTGCTATACCTGAAACTATAAGACCTCTTCTAGAAATCACTATAGCGACCCTTTATTTTCAATATATAACTTTCTAAAAACTACCTAGAGTAAAACTCAACAACTAAATTGGGCTCCATCTGCACAGGATATGGAACATCTTGTAATACTGGAACCCGTGTTAATGAACCATTACCCTTATCATGATCAACAGTAATGTAATCAGGGAGGTCTCTTTCTGGAGAAACAATCGCATCCAGAACCAAATTCATTCCCTTTGCTTTATCACGCAACTCTATTTTATCACCCACTTTTACCATATAAGATGGAATTGTAACCTTTACATTATTAACCTTGATATGACCGTGACTAATCAGTTGACGAGATGAAAAAACTGTTGGAACAAATTTCATTCTATACACCAAAGCATCCAACCTGCACTCCAATATACCTATTAAATTTTCTGAAGTATCACCGGTTCTTCTAACTGCTTCCTTATAGTACCTAACAAACTGTCTCTCAGAAATATTTCCATAATAACCCTTTAGCTTTTGCTTAGCCATCAACTGTGTACCAAAATCAGAGGGTTTTCTTCTTCTTTGACCGTGCTCTCCAGGACCATACTCTCTTTTGTTAATAGGGCTTTTAGGTCTGCCCCAGAGATTTACACCTAAACGTCTGTCAATCTTGTATTTTGACGATACTCTTTTACTCATATAGTTTTCTCATTATTGTTTAATTATTGTCCTGGTTATCAAAAAAAAAGCTTATTTTGCTACAAATAAGAGGGGAAATTCCCCATTCCCAGAAATAAGCTTACGATTTACGTTAATCAGCCTGTTAAGTCAACAATTAAGCAAAACTTAACATAAATAACTTACAAGCCATTACCTTAAACTATTTACTCCTATTTGAAATGCTCCAATCGTTTTTTTTATTTTGATCCTCTCTCCCTCCATACCTCAACTCTGTAACAATCCCGTGAAGAATTTGGATCTCCTTCTGGGATAATGAAGAACGTTGGATAATAGACCTAATTGCATTTATAATCACAGGACGCATCTCTTCAGACCCAAAGAAACCACTATGGTCTAACTCGTACTCTAAGTGTTTGAATAAATTAATCAGTTGATTCTTATTTGCACAATCACTTCCGCGAGAAGGTATGAAGTCGACTTGTGATGAATTAGTGATCTGAAAAAATTCATATCCAAAAATTAGTACAGCCTGCGCTAGATTTAATGAAGGATATTCAGAATTAAGATTCACCTCCACTATTACATCACAAAAACTTATTTCCTCATTTGTCAGTCCTGATTTCTCTCTACCAAAAACAATACCAGACTTTTTACTCAAATGAATTCTGGAAAGTAATTCTTTTGCAAAACTTCTTGGTGACTGAACCATTTTCACCATATCACGAGGCCTTGAAGTAGTTGCTCCAACAAAATTTAAATCAGAAATTGAGTCTTCAATGTTATCAAAGATAGTTGCAGAATAAAGTAAACTAGTTGCATGCCCAGAGGTTGATAAGGCTTTGTCACTTAACCAGTTATCTTTAGGTGAAACTAAACGAAGGTCATCAAGGCCACAATTGAGCATAGCTCTAGCTACCATACCTATATTCTCAGACAACTGAGGCATTACCAGTATAACAGAAGGACTCAAATAAGAGTTTAAAGATTTATTATTATCAAGAGTGTGTGATTTCATTTCTTCATTATGTAATTTGACCTGATATCCTCTTTAATGTGTTGTCTCTACCAATTAATGGTAAGAGATCCTTTAATTCAGGGCCACTATCAAGACCAGTTAATGCCTTTCTTAGAGGAAGGAATAATCTCTTTCCTTTCACACCTGATAATTGCTTAAGGTTCTCTGTCCACTCAGCCCATGTCTTTTCCGACCAAGGTTCCATCGGAAGCGATGCCTCAGCATGAGTGAGTAAATCCTGGGCTAGAGGTATTGTTGAAAGAGGGTTAAAACATATGTTCCACCAATTCACAGCATCACTAAAATTATTAATATTAGATTTAATTGCTTCCCAGAACATTTGACCTTTAACATCTAAATCTGACTTATCTATACCAGCAGTCTCTAAACGAGCGGATATATCAGTAAATGTTAATTTTTGTAGGACCTTAGAGTTGAGATTAGATAATTCCTTTAAATTAAACTTAGGTGTTGCTCGACTAAAAGTAGAGATATCAAAATCAAGAATCATTTCTTGCATACTAGAATATGCTTCCACAGAGTCAGAACTACCTAGACGGGCAAGTAAACTACAAATTGATAATGCTTCAATACTAGAGTTTCTTAGATCCATAATACTTAAAGATCCTGTTCTCTTTGATAATGCTTCACCAGAGCCTCCTTGTAAAAGTGGGACGTGAGCAAACTCTATTGAACTTCCTGGTTCTATTGCCTCCATCATTTCAAGCTGGACAGCACTATTGGTCACATGGTCTTCTCCTCTTATTACATGAGAAATATTATGATTTAGATCATCAACAACAGAGGGTAGGAGATACAGGTATGTTCCGTCAGCTCTAACAACAACAGGATCGCTTTGGTTAGAGGTATTATATTTTACGTCACCTCTTACTAAATCACTCCAATAAATTTCTGAATTTTTAAGTTTGAAACGCCAATGAGGTTTCCTGCCCTCATTTTGAAAAGTAAGTTTTTGGCTTTCCGTTAGCTTCAATGCAGATCGATCATAAATTGGAGGCTTGTTCTGCGAACGCAATATTTTTCTCTTAAAATCTAATTCTTCAGGAGTTTCATAACATGCGTAAAGTAGCCCACGAGACTTTAAGTCCTGAGTTATTGAGTCATATTTTTCTATTTGGTCTGATTGCTTAGCTTCTTTATCCCATTCAATCTTTAGGAATAAAAGATCATCCTTTATAGCTTCAACATATTTAGTTTGACTTCTTGAGGTGTCTGTATCATCAAATCGAAGAATAAATTGACCATTATTTTTTTTTGCAAATAACCAATTAATCAATGCGAGTCGAATATTACCAACGTGAAGGTAGCCTGTAGGACTGGGAGCAAAACGTACAATAGTTTTCATTGAAATTAAATCTTCTTATTAAAATCATCATTAAAAGCTTGAGTTATAGGGTATCGATGATCTCTACCAAATGCAATATTACTTATCTTAACACCAGGAGCTGACTGCCTTCTTTTATATTCGGAATTTCGAAGAAGTCTCCAAATACCCTTCACAATATTATGATCATAACCCTCTTTAACTAAGCTTGATATACTCATTTCATTTTCAATAAATCCTTTTAATATTTTGTCCAATAAAGGATAAGGAGGTAGACTATCTTCATCTTTCTGATTTGGCCTTAGCTCTGCTGTTGGGGGCTTGGTAATAATCCTCTCAGGAATTACTTCTCCGCTTGGACCTAATGAGCATAATACATTATTTTTGTTACGCCATTCACATAATTCGTTTACTGTAGTCTTATATATATCCTTTAGTACAGAATAACCACCACACATATCTCCATATAAAGTAGCATACCCAACACTTACTTCAGATTTATTTCCAGTAGTAAGCACCATTGATCCAAACTTATTAGAAAGAGACATAAGTATAAGGCCACGAATACGAGATTGCATATTCTCCTCTGTCAAATCTGCTGCTTTATCTTTAAAAAGTGAACTAAGACTGTCTTTAACAGAGGAAAAAGATTCTGATATATCTATATTTTCTATCCTAATATTGAAATTTTTAGCTAATAATATAGCATCCTCAATGCTTTCATTTGATGTATAAGGCGAGGGCATCATTACACAGAGAACATTTTCTGACCCGAGAGCATCCACGGCGACTGCTGCTGTGAGAGCACTATCTATCCCTCCTGATAAACCAATTACTACACCTGGGAATCTATTTTTTGAGACATAATCCTTTAACCCTAAAACCATTGCATTATAAATATTCTCTAGTTTCAAGAGGTCTTTAGAAAGTGAGCTTGTTTTACAAAACCAACCATTAGAAGACTTGGCCCAATTAGTATAAGTTAAAACCTCTTTCCACCATGAAGCTTGAACAACTAAACCTCGATCAGCGTTTAATACAAATGATCCTCCATCAAAGACTAGTTCATCCTGCCCACCAATTTGGTTTATATATATCAATGGCTTTTTTGTTTCGGAAACCCTTGCTATAGCATGACTTAGCCTTGAGTTATTTTTTTCTATTTCATAAGGAGAACCATTAAGTACAACTAAAATATCAGCACCACTTTCAAGAGCTGTTTCAGAAACATCTGAGAACCACATATCTTCACAAATTAATAAGGAGAAGCGAACACCTCTTATTGATACGGGACCAGACAGCTGACCTTCTTGGAAAACTCTTTTTTCATCAAAAACTCCGTAATTTGGTAAATGATATTTGAAACGTACTGTCTCAATTTTTCCGTTATCTAAAACAAGAGCTGCATTATAACACTCTCCATTTAAACGCCACGGAGCGCCAATTACCATAGCTGGGCCGCCATCATTAGTTTCCATTGCTAGGTCATTTGCGTACTGTTCAACTGTATCAAGAAATGATTTTCGCAATATTAAATCTTCTGGTGGATAACCGCTCAAGTTTAGCTCTGAAAAAATAATTAAGTCAGCTTTATCCGCTCCTGCTTTATTTCTAAAACTTCTTATAAGCTCAGCATTCTTATGAATATCACCAACGGTTGGATTAGTCTGAGCAATAGCAATTGATAATGAATTAGTTTCTTTATTCATGTTTTATTTAATAGGCCGTTCGCTGTTTTTTCAGCATTTCTGCGACTAAAAAGGCTAATTCTAAAGCTTGATTAGCATTTAAACGCGGGTCACAATGTGTATGGTAACGATCCCCCAGGTTTTCCTCACTAATTGGGTCCGCCCCACCTACGCATTCGGTTACATTCTGACCTGTCATTTCAAAATGAACTCCTCCAGCATGAGAACCCTCTGCGGAGTGAACATCAAAGAATGTTTTTACTTCCTCAAGTATTTTATCAAAATGTCGTGTCTTATAACCATTTGAACTTTTTTCAGTATTTGCATGCATAGGATCACATGACCACAGCACCTCTTTACCTTCTCTTTTAACGGCTGATATTAGCTTAGGAAGATGATCACTAAGTTTTTCCGATCCCATTCGAGTTATAACAGTTATCCTGCCAGACTCATTTTCAGGATTTAGTCTATCTAGAAGGTCTAAAAACTCATCAATATTAATGGACGGTCCAGCCTTAAATCCTATTGGGTTACAAATACCAGATAAATATTCGATATGACCATTATCAATTTGTCTTGTCCTTTCTCCTGCCCAGAGAAAATGAGCGGAACACCCATAAGATTTTCCAGTTGTGGAGTCAACTCTTGTTAAGGCTTCCTCATAATTAAGAAGAAGAGCTTCATGTGATGTATAAAAGTTTGTTTCCCGCATATTTGGAACAACATTACTATCAATCCCACAGGCTTTCATAAATTCAAGTGACTCCTGGATCCTATCAACTATATCTTTATATTTTTCTGCCTGAGGGGTATCGGAAACAAAACTAAGAGTCCAGTTATGAATTTGCTGTAAATCGGCATAACCACCATCTGCAAAGGCACGAAGTAGATTTAGGGTTGATGCAGACTGATTATAAACTTTAATTAATCTTGCTGGGTCTGGCTCACGAGCTTCTTTCGTGAATTCCATACCATTAACCATATCCCCTCTATATGAAGGCAATTCTAAACCATCAATTTTCTCTGTCGGGGCCGAACGTGGCTTTGCGAACTGACCAGCCATACGACCAACCTTTACTATAGGCAAAGTTGCACCAAAAGTGAGAACAACGGCCATTTGAAGAATAGCTCTAAATGTATCCCTTATATTGTCAGGATGAAATTCGGCAAAGCTCTCAGCACAATCTCCTCCTTGTAATAAAAAAGCTTTACCCTTGGCTGCTTCGCTCAAAGAGGATTTTAAAGCCCGCGCCTCTCCAGCAAAAACTAAGGGAGGATAACCTTTGAGCTCTTTTTCGACGTTTTTTAGAGCAGATTCATCCAAATAAGAAGGCATCTGAACAACCTCCCTACTCCTCCAACTTTCTCTCGACCAATCAGAATTCATCAAATCCTCATTAAAAAAATCATATTTAGTTAGGATATAGAGATATAATACAAAAAATTCCAGTAATTAGTTAATTTATTGTGATTTAATTTCCCTCATTGTGACAAATTCCTCAGCTGAGGTTGGGTGGATTCCAACTGTTTCGTCAAACTGTTTTTTTGTAGCACCGCATTTTAGAGCTATGGCAAAACCTTGGATTATCTCAGCTGCATCATCACCAACCATATGACACCCAAGAACTTTATCGGTATTCTTATCAACAACAATTTTCATCATAGTTGGCTCATTTCTTCCCGAGATTGTATTCTTCATTGGATTAAATCTAGAAATGAATACATTGACTTCAAAATTAATTCTGGCTTGTTCTTCCGTTAAACCTACAGTTGCAATTTGAGGCTGACTAAAAACTGCAGAGGCAATGTTATTATAATCGAGCGTTATTGGATTATTATTAAAAAATCTTTCTGCAAAAACTCTTCCCTCATTTATAGCTACTGGTGTTAAATTGATTCTGTCAGTCACATCACCTATAGCAAAAATTGATTTGATACTTGAACAATTTACGTCATCAACAATAACTGCTCCTTTTTTATTAAGACCTACTCCAACTTCTTTTATTCCTAACTTAAGAGTATTTGGAGTTCTTCCCGTAGCAAACATTACTTTATCAGATGTTAATATAGTTTCACCAAGGTCTAATTTTAGTTTACCACTTTTATCTTCTTTAAGAGACTTAATAGCCTGATCGTTGTAAATTGATACACCTCTTTTTTCAAGTTCAGAGGTTATTGTATTTCTTATATCATGATCAAAACCACTCAAAACCTTATTTGATCTTAGAATTATTTCTACTTTAGCCCCAAGAGAATTAAATATTCCCGCAAATTCAAGAGCTATATAACCTCCTCCAACAATTATAATATTTTTTGGACATGACTTAAGATCCAAAGCTTCATTAGAAGTAATTATAAATTCTTTTCCAGGAAAGTCTGGAACAAAAGGTTTTCCCCCGACAGCGACAAGAATCTTTTCTGCAGAATAGGTTCTGCCTTCAACTTCAACTTTATTCGAGTCACGAACCACGGCTTTACCCGTGATTAAGTCAACACCCGCATTTTTTAGCATATTAATATAAATATTCTCTAAACGATTTAATTCTTTATCCTTGGCAAGTATAAGGGACTCCCAGTCATGAGAAGCACTAGTTATTGACCAACCAAACCCCTTTGCATCGTCAAAATGAGATGCAAATAAAGACCCATAAACTAATATTTTTTTTGGAACACAACCTCTAATAACACATGTTCCTCCAAATCTACTTTCCTCAATAATTGCAACCTTGGCACCATAGCTTGCAGAGAGCCTACTTGCCCTAACCCCACCAGATCCAGCTCCTATTACTATCAAATCATAATCATATTTTTTCATAAGATAAGCCTGTATTCCGCCTCTATTATTCTATAGAGAGATTTCTTTAAAGGTTGTGTTACCAAAGACATCTGTAACAACTACTCCGAAATTTGATTGATCAGAGATATATTTAAAATAATTTGTTTTTAAATCAATAGATTTATTATTTTTATTTCTAAATGAATACCAGTCAGCTAAAAAACATTTACTTAAAGAATTATAATTAAAATCAATTGCCCAAGAATCTATCCAGTCTGACCAACTTAGATTTACTTCTTTTTTCCCTTGGCTTAAATACTTATTACCAATTGGGACAAAATCAACAAGCTCTATAGAAATTTTATGATCCTTAATATTAGTCTTAATTCTAAAATCAAAACTATGTTCATTGAAGGATTTATTTTCATTAAAACATAGCACATCAAAAGAATTAACTTTTTCTTTTGCTTCGTACTTATTATGAAGAATATCTAAAATTCTATTTTTTGACACCTGGATGGCTTTAGAGCCTATGTCGGTAATAATCCACTTGCGAGAAAGACGTTCTGCGACAGCGGCTGTTGTACCAGAGCCAGAAAAAAAATCAGCCACAATATCACCTTCATTTGTGGAGGTTCTAATGATTCNTTCTAATAAACTTTCAGGTTTTTGAGAGGGATATCCCAACCTTTCTTTATTTTCTGTACCAATTGGGTATATATCATCCCATACATCTCTACAAACTGCCAAATGATACCACCTACCCTCTTTTTCATCAAAATATTCAGGATATTTTTTACTATAATTGTATCTCTTTTTTTGCCATGATTTATATAATTGTTGATTAAATATATATTTGTCACTTTTAGAGTACAAAAAAATCGTATCATGTTTTTTTGCAAATGATCTTTTACTAGTCCCTCCAGTTTTATAACTCCAAATATTCTCATTAATAAAATTCTTTTCTCCAAATATTTCATCAAGTAATAATCTAATCCATCCACTTGTCCTCCAGTCACAATGAAGATAAATACTTCCATCAGAAGACATTAAGTCCCTCATTAATATTAACCTCTCCCTCATAAATTTGA
>NZGX01000039.1 GCA_002691085.1 Rhodospirillaceae bacterium
TTCTAAGTTAGAAGATTTAATATGGTTTGGCATAATGGCAGCTTTTTTCTATGGAAATAGTGCCGCATTATCAATGCTTATGGCAGAAGTTTTTCCTACAAGAGTTAGAGCAACAGCTGCTGGTTTTGCAGGTTCCTTTGCTTTAAATCTAGGTCACGCAACTGCTCCAATCCTCGTTGCTATAGGAATTGAAAATTTAGGATGGCAATTATCTTTTACTCTTGCTGTAGTTCCACCAATGTTAATTGCCGCATGTGTAATATCCTCATTGGAGAATATTCGCTCTGGTTTGGATCTCGAAGAAATTGCAAATTAACTTGAGTTAACTAATCTCCCCATAGCCCCTAGCAACTTCCACTCATTTTTTTTGTTTTTACTCCAAACATGACAAATGTGATATCTTTGATTAACTTTATTTCCGTTTGGTAGAACTGTCCTGTGAGTGTGGTAATAAATTATTGCTGTATTATCTTCTATTACTATATTATCAAAAAATAGTTGAATTTTTTCACTATTGGGAAAAGTAATTTTAGTTTGATTAAGTTTTAATTGATCGTATCCCATAGGTTTTTCTAAACCTGGTGGCCATCCTATATAATTTTGGGATGTATTGTTAATATAGTAATTGAGACCAGACTCTGCCCTAGATTTATAAATTTTTATTTCTTTGTTCCAAATCAGCTGTTTTGTAATCTCAAACTCTGAAAGAGTAGTAGATTTGACAGGTGATAATAGAATAAGAAGTATAATAATTTGAGAAAAAAAGTTTTTTATTTTCATTTTATTGCCTTTAGTAAAGATTAAATTTTATTATTTCATCCCTCTCATTATTCTGTTTGGAATATAAGCATTATCCCATTTTTTTGTTTTAGGTGGATTATTCCCTAATCGCATAATAACAAGGTTTTTTGATGGTATTATATAGATTACCTGATTTGCATTACCATCAAAAAGATAGAGATCTTTTGCTAGGTATGGTTCAGAATGATACGTACGCATAAGATTCTTAAATTCTGGATTAGCATAACCTTTGTACTCCTTGTAGGGCTCTCCAACATATAATCCCAATCCAGACCATATATTTTCTGGAGATGTCTTCTTTGTTTCATTAATATATTCTGTGGGTAGAATTTTTTTACCTTTCCATTGACCATTTAAATGAGAGAGAAGTCCAATTTTAAAGAAAGTTTCAGCTGGAAGAAGAATACAACAGCCAGAGTGTGCCATCCCATCTTCTCGATTTAACCAAATTTTTCCACCTCTTGCTTCGATTGGAGAAATCAACTCATCTGAAAGCCATTGAGCATAACGTTTCCCTGTTGCTCGTTCTATTAGAGGAGCAACCATTTCTGAGGTTGCATTTGAATAGTCATATCGTGTTCCTGGCTTATGCGTTAAAGGGTATTCATTAATAATTATTTCATCATGAAAAGGGTGAAGGTAGGCTAGATTTAGAATATCTTCTGGGTCTTTTGAAAAGCCTTGCTTAAGAAACCCTGAGCGCATATCAAGTAGGTGCCTAATCAGAATTGATTCCTTTTTCGTATTTTTCCACTCGCTTATAAAGTCACTCACTGGTTGGTCTAGAGATTTGATATATCCTTGATTTATTGCAGCTCCAATTGCCATGACACTTATTGGTTTTGCAAGGGACCTTCCAACAATTAGAGTCTCCTGATTTATTCCGTTAAAGAAAGAACGTAAAACAAGTTGACCATCTTTCCAGATAAATAATGCTAATGAATTGCGTTCTTTTGCATAATTTTCTACATCATTTAGAATTTCTTTTGAAATATATATCTTACTATTATCAATGTTATTATTAAAAGGTAAGGAAATATTATTTCCTAATATATTTTCTAGGGGGTGATATACCAAACCGCCACTTTGACCTTTATTTTTACCAAATAAGCTATTAAGCCTAGATAAGTAAGTTTTTTCAGAGTAAAGTCCGTTTTTAGCTTTTAAACTTTCGTATGATAAGAAATCGTCTTTGTTGTCATCAGAATATGCACAATTATTTGTAATAAGAAAAAAAAGAAGAGTAATATAAATTACATAATTAATATTTGATTTCATTTCTTGGGCTTTCGTATTTTTTAGCGTTAAGTTTATTTTTATAATTATTTTTGAAATAGAAAAGTATACTTAATGTTAATTTTATGTCTCATTGTTTTTGTAGGCCTAACAGGTGTTGGTATTATTATACCTTTGTTTCCTTTCTTTGGCGAGAATGTTGGAGCTTCACCCTCGACAATTACTCTACTTATGTCAATTTTTGCTGCCGGACAATTTATTGCAGCTCCATTTTGGGGGAAATTAAGTGATAAGGTTGGCAGAAAACCTATATTCCTTTTTACTTTAGCTGGGTCTGCTTTTTCATATTTGTTATTAGGTTATGCTGAATCAATAAGTGAATTATTATTATCTCGATTAGTTGCTGGTCTTATGGCCGGTAACATACCTGTTGCTTTTGCGGCTGCCTCTGATTTAACTGATACCTCTGATAGATCTAAAGCAATGGGTAAGGTTGGTGCCGCATTCTCACTTGGGTTTATTTTTGGTCCTACAATAGGAGGTTTTGTTGCTGGACCTAACCCAGAATCCACAAATTTTCTTCTTATTGCATTTCTTGCAGGTTCAATGAGCTTGTTATCTTTCTTCCTAACACTTTTTTTCTTTAAAGAAACTATGGATATGAAACATGACAGTGATATTGAACAAATAAAAAAAGTAGGTTTTTTTAAGGAAATTTGGAAATATTTAGGACTACCTATCATAGGTCTTTTAATTTTAATTAATTTTTTATTTATTGCATCAGGTGCAATCTTAGATTCAACATTTGCTTTATGGGCAAATAAGGAACATGGTTTTGGACCCCAGCAGATTGCTTATCTTTTTACTTATATGGGTGTTATAATGGCTTTGTTGCAGGGTTTTGCAATTGGCCCATTAAGTAAAAAGTTTGGCGATCATAATATTGTGATTTTTTCACCAATATCTTACGTAATCGGTTTAATTATTTTTATATTATCTAATAACTTATTTATGATAGTAGTTGGATCTACTTTTTTAACTGCTGGGATTTCGCTTTTCATTCCTGCTTCTTCCAGTATGATTTCTATCTATGCACCTGATAAAGACCAAGGAGCTATTTTAGGAATTTTCCAAGCTGCGGGAAATTTAGGAAGAGTGCTTACACCTACTTTCTCAGGTTTAGTTTTTATCGCTTACGGACCAACTGCTCCTTTTTATATATCAATAATTATACTAATACCTACAATCTTAGTTACTGTATACGTTGGTAGAAATTTAAATGCCATTCATTTAAAGAATAGTTAGGCAAAAAAAAAGGACGGTTATAAACCGTCCTTTATAGTTTATGAAATTATTTAATCGTTAGAATGTAAGTGATGTTCTTATACCCATAGTTCTTTTATCTTGAGGTATAAGTATGATTCCTAACTTATTAAAGTCAAAGAATACACCAACTGGAGTATCTGTAATACTGAAGTCTGTAAAGCTTTGACCTGCTCTCCAAGTATCCTCATCAAAAAGGTTTTTAACAAATCCTTCAATTCTGAAGTTGTCTCTTTCAAAACCAATTCTTGCATTTACTAATGTCCAAGAGTCAACTGTAGCTAAGTTGTCTACGCCAGTAACAGCTTTACCGTTAAAATTAACATCACCACGAACATACCAGTCCCAGTCTCCATTTAGATTGTCAGTATAGGTACTGGATAGATTTGCTGACCACTTAGGGAAACGTGATGCACGGTTACCTTTAATTTGAACCGCTTCAGAACCAGCATTACCGCCAAGAGTAGCAACAACAGAACCTGTTCCATTTTGGAAATCAATAAATTCGTTATCGTTATAGGTTAAATTAAAATTACCAGACCACTGTTCAGTTAACTGGAATGCACTTTCAACTTCAACTCCCATACTTTCAGAAGTACCAACATCTGAAACCCCAAAGAAGTTTGGATTGGTATTTGGAACTCCATCACCATCATCATCACGGAAAACGGTTACAAAAGAGTTGAATGGCTGATTATTCCATTTGAAATAATACCCAGCAATATTAAATATTGCACGACCATCAAACAGGCTTGATTTTACACCTATCTCATATGAAGTTAACTTTTGACCAGGTGTAGTAGGACCAAACGCATCTCCTAGTCTAGCTTGGTACTGGGCACACTCAGAAGCTGTACTTGCTTGTCCCGTCTCTTGACTTATGTAAGGCGATGTATAGTCATTTGGATTACAATTAATAATATTTGTATTCTGTACACCAGGATTTCTTCCAATTGAGTAAGTTGCATAAACATTTGTATCATCATTTGGTTTATAGCTTAGTGATACTCTCGGAAGGAAATCTTTTTGAGTGCTTGTAAATGTTCCAACACCATCTCCACGTTTGTCTTCTTGGTAACGAGCTTCAACGTCAAGAGTGAAGTTATCAGCAAGGTCATATGAAAGGAAAGCGTATGCTCCTATTGCTTCAACCGTATCACCACCGTCTATAGCAACAGGGAATGTACCAAACGCGTCGCATCTATCCCCAATTCCTGCAAATATATATGCAAAACTTGTACATGCAGATAGAAATACTCCACCACCACCACTAGTTAAGAATTCTTGATCGTAATAGTTAACTCCACCTTGCCACCTGAATCGACCTTCTCCAGATGATGAAAAACGAATATCAAATGTCATATCATCACTAGCTTGAGGGTTTGTTACATACCACGCTTCTATAGGTGTCATGTCCCAGTCTCTCAAGTTACCAGCATCGTTATCGTTATAGGCTGCTGTTGCGATAACTGAAATACCACTATCAAACTCATGCTCAGCAACAAGACTGAATCTAATAATCTCCCTTTTTAGACCAAAGCCATCAAGATTAGGAAACCCTTTATCTAAAGCTGGGTCTCCAAATAATGGTCTATTTAAAAGATCTGCAGCAATTTGATTTGGATTACCTTGAGCGGCAAGGACGGCAGGAGTTAGAGAGGTATTCAAGTCAACTCCAGGAGCTCCAGTTTCGCCTGGGTTTGGAACAGATCCACAATAAAAAAGCTGGGGTCTTCTCTGAATTGGATTTAGGTTTGCATCAAAACCTGGGAATGATGTACCAGAACAAGTATCATTAAGTCGGCCAATTAAGAAAGCATTGGCTTCAGAACCGTCTTCGTCTTGTTGGTAAAATGCTCTCATTGTTACAGTTGAAGTTTCTCCGACTTTAAAGGCAAATGTACCACTAACTGCTTGAGATAATTGTTCTCCAAGTTTTCCCCCATCTGTAGCAGTGTAATGTGAGCCTTTTTTATTTGAGTTAACTGTTAATTTCACAGCTGCTACATCTTCAGAAATTGGACCCGTTACAGATGCAGAAACTTGAAAATCATCTTTTGAGGAAGCTTCACCTCCAAATGACCCAGTCCATTCATCAAAATTTACAGGCTTTGTAATATAATTTATAGCACCGGCGAATGAATTTCTTGCAAATTGAGCTGATTGAGGGCCTTTAATTACTTCAACCCGTTCTATATCTCCTAAAGATAAAGATTGTGCAGCTCCTAAAGCATAAATACCATCAACAAAAAATGCGGCTGTAGAAAGACTGGTAAACTCAGTTCCTTCAATTCCCCGTATTCTGATATTTTGGAATAAACGTCCTGGTCTAGAACCAGCAAGGTCTGTATTGAACTGCATACCTGGGGTTGCTAGAGAAATATCTTCAAGAGATTTAAAACCTGCTCTATCGATTTGGTCTGCAGTAAATGCAGTTACAGAAAGTGGAATGTCTTGAAGACTTTCTTCCCGTTTACGTGCTGTTACAACAATTTCTTCCAAACTAACTTGAGCATTTAGTGGACTAATTCTCAACTCCGGAGAAAAGACCAAAACTAGAGATAGTGTTAGAAGTGATAATATAAATCTATTAAAAGTCACTTTAATAACCCCCTTAAATATATTGAACATTATTTATTATAAATAATTAGAAAAAATGGCTTAAAACCAAATTTGAAACAACGTTTTAACACAATTCTCTAGTAAATTTAAAGTGTTGTTGCTCTGTGGACACTAGAAAAGTACTATAAAAATAAATATAGAATTTATTTCTTATTTCAATTCGTATATTAGAAAATTATTCTTTATATTGATCATATATTCAGTGCACCTGGGTTAAATAACCTATTTGGGTCAATTATAGCCTTTACTGAGCGAATGAATTCAATTGAGTTAGAATCTGTTGAGTCTGCAAAACTATAGAATCGGCCATATTGCATGTGTGCAGCACCAAGTTCTCTCATACACTCCTCCAATTGATTCCTTATATCATTAACAATTATTTTAGTTTTATCTTCACTTTGGTTGTTGTTTCTATCATCAGATAAATTAGTGTTGTTCATCCCAAAAGAATGAAGCATGGATGGTGTGCCATTCCACTTCATTACGGGTTCTACCATTACTGCACTTTTTGATATTGCAAGAGAGATGTGTGAGTCAATTCTATATTTTCTTATATTCTCTTCATTATTTTTGAAAATTGCGTTCATTTTTTCTTGTGCTATTTTTACCCTATCAAAGGGAAAAACACCGTGTGTCCAAATNTGTAAATTACCATTGTAGTCCAGCGGAGACTCAAGAAATCCAAATAATTTTTCACGAAATAATTTAGGAATTACTGGATCTAAGTAATTATTTTTATCAAAAGAACTTAAAATTTCTTTTACAGCATCTATTTTTTTTTCTGCGATATGATCTGTCCATCCTTCAATTACGATATGCAAAGAAGGGTCATGAGAATCTTCTGGACTTCCAATTGAAGAGGGAATAATCCCTATACATTCTGATGTTAGGTAGCTTCTTCCAATATCTTTAATTGCATTTATTAGATTTTCTGAAGATTTAAATGATACAGATATAAATTTTTCTGAAGAGGGAATTTGTTCAAGCATAAGGGTAATTTTCGTTTTAATACCCATTATACCACCATCATTTAAAAACAATCCTGTAATGTCAGGCCCGTTATTCCTATAAAAAGCTTTTCCATTTTTAATTGAACCTGAGCCAGTTTTAATGATTTTTCCTTCTGATGTAATAACTTCTAAACCAAGAATATTATCTGCACTCGTCCCATTATCTGCTGATCCAAAAAACATTGAATTATTTGTTACGCTTCCGCCAATTGTTGAGAAACGTCCAGTAGAGGGACCAAACATTCTTGGTCTTAGGTTTATTTTTTTTGTTTCTTTGTATAGTTTTTCCCATGTGCATCCAGCCTCAACGGTGGCAGTGAGATTATCTTCGTTAATTTCAATGATCTTATCGATTTTTCTTAAATCAAATACGATAAATGATTTTCCATTTTCTTTAGTTTTTAAATACCCGCTTGTATAAGATAATCCTCCACCTCTGGGAAAAATCTCAATATTTTCTCTTTCGCAAATTTTTATCGACTTTTCTAAATCAGATATTGAATTTGGGGAGATAATTGCAATGGGAAGTATTCCTTCGTAAAATAGATCTTGTGAAAACAAGCGCCTTTCTCTAATTGAGGTAATAAAATTATTACTTCCCAATAAATCTCTTAGTGAATTTAGTGTCTTTTCTGATACCATAGAGGTGTTCCTGTTTTTTAGTCAAAGGTGTGTTTATGAGATTAGCCCAATATGATGTTAACGGAAAACCCCAAGATGTTATTAAAATTATAGATAAGCCTACTCCTAAACCAGGAAAGGGTGAAGTAACTATTCAAATAGAGGCGGCTCCTATCCATCTTGCGGATTTATATTGTATGATGGGAAAGGAAAGTTTCAAAATGCCTCTGCCAGCAACACCAGGTTTTGAGGGTGTAGGACGAATCTTAGAGGTAGGAGATGGTGTCAATAACTTTAAAGAGGGCGATAGGGTATTCCCGCCTTTAGCATCAAACACGTGGTGTGATGTAATTCGAGTTAGTTGCAAGGGCCTTATTAGAGCCCCTGAAGGAAGATCCGATATTTTATCTCTGTTATCAATTAATCCTCCAACATCGTATTTAATTCTTGAGGATTTTGGGAATCTAAAAGAGGGTGATTGGATAATTCAAAATGCTGCTAATTCAAACTGCGGAAGATACTTAATAGAACTTGCAAAATTAAAAGGAATTAAGACGGTTAATTTGGTGAGAAGAGAGGAAGTTATCCCTGATTTAATTCGCCTTGGGGGAGATGTTGTTCTAGTTGATAATGAAAACATTAGTGAAGAAATGATTAAAGCAACAAATGGAGCCAAACCAAAGCTTGGGATTGATGCAGTTAACGGGATGGCTACAGCGCGAATGGCTAATTGTCTTGAGGATAATTCAACAATACTTGCTTACGGTATGTTAACTGACGAACCTTGTATGCTTCCAGCAGATGTTGTTTTTATGAGAAATATAAAATTAGAGGGATTTTATACAATAAGGCAGTTTGAAAACAGAACTGAATTAGAGATAGCGGAAATATATAAACATTTGTCGGATTTATTTGAGTCTGGCAATCTTTCAACTGAGATAGCTCAGGTTTATTCACTTGATATGGTCAAAGATGCAGTCGAGCATGCGGGAAGAAGAGGTTCAGATAGAAATGGAAAAATTATTTTGACTATGGAAAATTAGTTACTGATTACTATTATTTTATTTAAAGCTATAAATTTAATTAGTTAAAGAGTATCTTTATATATGAAAAATTTTATCAATTATAATTACCTAACATTAATTTCACTTTTTATATTTTATTTTAATGCTGATGCATTAGCTAATTCATTACTTATTAAAAATATTAATCTCATTGATGGAACTGGTTCACCAATTTCAAAAAGTCTTAATGTCTTTATAGAAGATGGTAAATTTAAAACCATTACTTCGTCCCATATTGACGTTAATAAAGAAACAATTTCAATTGATGGGACTAATAAATACTTAATACCAGGTATTATTGATAATCACATCCACCTTCCTGGAGGAAGAACCGGCCCTGGAAATAGAAAAATGGTTTTAGACTTCCAAGTTGGTAGAGAAATTTTAGAGTCATATTTATATTCGGGTGTTACGACAGTCTATGACTCAAATAATAACCCAGAATATATATATAGGTTGAGGGAAGATGAGCGTAACGGAAGGATACTATCTCCAAGGATTTTTGCAACGTTAAGTTTAATTGCTCCGCCAAATGGGCATGGGTGTTGTGCAGGTGGAATACCGGTTGATAATTTTTCTTTCGGAAAAAAAAGAATGGAAGAGTTATTTCTACTTAAGCCCGATTTACTTAAGTTTACACGAGAGTCGCGTGGTATGGGGGCAACAAGTAGAAATTTACCTTTGATGGATCAAAAATTGTTTAAGAGATTAGTTTCGTTTAGTCATGAAAATAATATTAGGGTAACGGTTCATGTTTCTGAAAACTCTCTGGCTCTTGAGGCAATTGATGCTGGTGCAGATGCTTTTGCACATATACCTTATATAGACCCGATTACAGATGATTTGATAAATAAAATTGTAAAAAATGGAATTATGTTATCAACAACTATCACACGGGTTGAAAATGATTCCTCCTTTTTAGACAGACAAATTTTTAAGGATACAGTTAGTGCTAAAACAATAGAAGAGGTTAAATCTCATGAGAGATTTGGAACACCTGAAAGCTTTGATAACCTATCCCCTCTTGTTAAATGGATAAGGTCTGTTAGAGAAATATTATTGGATAATATAAAAAGACTTCATGAAAATGGAGCAATTATAGGCCTTGGGACGGATAGACCAATGGGACCAATTGCGCATTATGAGTTAGAATTAATTGTTGCAGCTGGGATAAAACCAATTGATGCAATTAAGATTGCTACACTAAACTCAGCAAAATATATTGGTATAGACAATGATTTGGGGTCAATTGAAGTGGGCAAAATTGCTGATATGGTTATATTAAACAAAAATCCTGTTTTAAATATTAAAAACACAACAGAAATCCACTCGGTCTATAAAGGGGGAGTGGAAATTAATAGATCTAAATTGAATATTCCAAAAAATAGATAATCACTTTTGATTTTCTCTAGTTATGATTTTTTAATGACCAATGATTAATTTTATTATCAAAGTAACCTGTTGTTAAAAAATCTATTTCGTTTTCTAACAAAATAATTCTACTTGCATAACCATTATGTCCATAGACTGATTTTCCTATTTTATTTCCACTTTGGTCCCATATTTTAATTGTGCCGTCTAGCCCTGAAGTAATTATAAATCCATTTTTAGTTGAGATAGAAGAAGAGCTTATTTGTATTTGTTTTGTATTTATTATACTCAAAATTGATAAACTATTATTATCCCTAATTTCTAATTTTCCATCATATCTTGATAGTAATAATATTTCTTCATCCGATGAAAGGAACATATTATTTATAAAACTATTTTCATAAAATAATTCATCTATTTGCTTCCCAGAAAAATCCCAAAATTTAACTTTTCCATCTTTACCAGATGAGATTATCTGTTTTTTCTCGTTTGCAATAATTATATATTCAATTGACTGGGTATGTGCTTTTTCTATTATGAATTTGATTTCACCTTTAAGATCTATCAGGATTAAAGTTCCACCTGTGTCTCCACTTACTATCATATTTCTTTTTTCGGATATGCCAATTGATGATATTTTCGTCACATGTTTTTTATGGTAGCTAATTTGCGAACCTTGTTTGCTCCATAAAGATATCATGCCGTCATATCCACCTGTTACAATTTGATTTTTTGATTTTATAAAGCGAGCCACCTCAACCCATGACAAATGAGCTGGAAAGGATATATTGCTATGATTTGACTCATTATATATTTTGTAGAGTTTAAAGCTTCCATCATTTGTTCCAAGAATAACTTCCTTTGTCTTCTCGTTATAATCAAGTGGCCGTAGCCATGAGGGATGTGACCTTAACGGCTCTAAATGTTGACTTCCGTCAATATTCCATATTCTTATTGTTCCATCATAGTAACCGCCAGTAGCAATGAAATTACAATTTTTTGAAAATGCGAGCGCCTGAACAGACCCAAGATGTTTTGTATACTTTCTCTTATTATGCAGATTTTTAATATCTCTCAATATCAAAGACCCATCCTCACCGGAAGAAGCAAGTAGATTGCCGCAAGGAGAGAAATCCACAATCCATGCTCTATGTCCATCAAGTGGGGCGCTTATCAATTGACCATCTAAATCCCATAATCTAATAAATCCATCATCTCCAGCAGAGGCAAAAGATTTGCTGTCTGGCGCAAAACTTACTGACTCGACCCATTTTTTATGACCTTTAAGAGGACCCGCCTTTAGATTTCCTTGAATTGTCCATAACATTACATTTCCATCAATAGATGAGGAGGCAATTAAATTATTATCAGGTGAGAAGGAAATGGATCTAACCCAAGAAGAATGTCCTCTTAGAATTTTACTTTTTGAAATATTCTTCAAATTCCATATCCTCACGGTATGATCATAACCAGCTGAGGCTAGAAAATTTCCATCTGGTGAGAAGTCAAGATCTTGAATAGATCCTTCATGGCCTAATAATGGTTCCCCTATTTTCTTACCCTCATTATCCCAAAAGAATATTTCTCCCTTAACGTTACTTGATGCAATTATCTTTCCATCAGGGGAGAAAGCAACAGAAACAGATTTTGCATCAATTAGTCTTTCTCTTTTGAATTTTTCTTTAAAAGACCATAATCCAATTGTACCATTAGAAACATCGACAACTGCAAACCTATTGTCATTTGTGGGGTCAAATGCTAAGCGTATGGGGGTAAGTGGACCTTTGGTAACTATTTCATCATTAATTTCTTTTTCTGAAATAAGTACTTGAGCTTTAGATGTGGTATTAGGTATCGTAAGATTTAGAGATATAAAAAGTATTAAAATTCTTAATATCATGATTCATCACAAGAGAAATATTTATGCGCATTTTTAGTTTTAAGAGGTTTTGGTTAAAAATAATATTATCTAATTTTTTTATTTATTTATCTATACTCTCTTTTTTGTCAATAATTCAGATTGCTTATGCTAAAGAATATATAATAGAAAAAAAAACAGAACACCATAGGCTTACTTTAACTTATTTTTTAATGGTTGATAAGGTTAATTCACCTTTGCAGAGTATGGCTACCCTCTTTAACGGCTCTGGAAGAGTTGCAGCAGATGAATTTTCTAAAACTATTAATTTTCTTAAGAGATATAATACTGATATTTTTCCTGACTCAATGGGTTTTATTACTCAATCTTATTCAGATGGATGCATCGATATAAATGCTTGTTGGGTTGTAGCTTATTCTAATGATTATACAGGTGTCCTTAGGGCCGGAGCAGAGGTGTCTCGATTCCCTCCTCTTTTGGATACTATTAATTGGGCTATTGAAAATGAAAACCAGCTTATAGTTGGGCCGCCCTTTTATGATGAAAATGGAAATGCTCGTTCTTATTTCGCTTTGACCGTAAGAAATACAAGACAGTTTGGGGTTGTCGTAAGTATTATTGATTATAATAAAATTTATAATAGAATGAAGAGTAATTGGAAATTAGATGATATATTTTTTGATTTATCAATAAAAGGGTATAAAGATAAAAAACATTCAGAACCTTTTCCTTTAATTAGAAGTTACGAAAAAAGTTTTGTTAAGAAAGGATTTGAAAAATTTGAATTTCATAATGTAGTTTTTTTAACAAGCTGGGAAGATAAATAAATTAAGGTAAAATTATTTAAGGTATTTGAGAAATGAAAGTTAATAGAAGAAATTTAATAAAGATTGGTTTGTTAGCTAGTACATCTTTATCAAGTTCTAAGTCTAAATCTAAATCTAAACCTGAAGATGTAAGTGATGTGATAGTTATTGGGGCAGGACTCTCAGGTTTATATTCTGCAATTCTTCTGGAGGAGACTGGTCTTAAGGTTCGTGTCCTCGAAGGAAGAGATAGAGTTGGTGGGCGTTTATTTAGTGCTCGTGATGTTGAGGGTAATCCAGAATGGGGAGGGGACTCTATTCTTGGAGGGTATGGTAGGATGCAAGATATATCAGAGAGGCTTGGTATTCAACTTGTAGATCATCAATCAAGAAGAGACCTTTCTCCTGAGTCTCATAAAGATCCTACATCTACTGAATTAGCACTTAATGGTGAATTAATTCCACGAGAAAAATGGCCACTCCACCCTTTAAATGTTATGCCTAAAGGCGATAAGAATAGGTTTCCTGGCAGGGGCTATTTCCAAGCTCTTATTGGAAAACACAATCCCCTGGATTCTTTTGAAGATTGGCTTGATCCCGATAGTTCAAAGTATGATGTCTCAATCTATGATTTCTTTAAGTTACAAGGCTGGTCAGATGAAGCAATTGATCTAAACTATAATACAAACGTTCAGTATGGAACATCTGCACACGATATTTCAGCTTTAATGTGGTATTTTACGCAAGCATGGTTCAAGACTCAGAGTGAAATTGATAGAGTTGCTTTTAAAGCACCGGGTGGTAACCAGAGTATTCCAGAAGCTATGGCAAATTCCCTAAGTGGAGAAGTTTTGCTCAACAAAAAAGTAATAGGTATAAGAAGTGAAAAGTCTTTTGTTGAAGTGTACTGTGAAGACGGGAGTATAAGTAAAGCAAAAAAAGTTATTTGTTCATTACCAATTCCAATAATGAGATGGGTAAAATTTGATCCGATACTTCCTTCATTAAAGGCTAAAGCAATTATGACGGCTCCTGTCCAAAAAATTACAAAAGTAATATTGGTACCTAAAGAGCCTTTTTGGCTTGAAGATGGATTTAGTCCAGCAATGTGGACGAATACAGACTGTGGTGAAGTTAGAGCATTACGAGAGGGTGATGATCCAAATAAAATTACATGTTTAATGGCGTGGGCAAGAGGGTATTTAGCAGATAAATTAGATATTCTTGGAGAAGAAGGAAGTATTCAAAAGGTTATTGAAGATTATGAGCGTATAAGGCCAAGTTCAAAAGGTAAATTAATAGGTGCAGGAGTTAAATCTTGGCAATCAGACCCTTATGCAGCAGGTGATTGGGCAGTTTGGCTTCCTGGTACTGTTACTAAAATGGTAAAAGCAATAAGTAACCCACTCAAAAGAATTCACTTTTGTGGAGAACATACGGCTACCTCTAATCGAGGCATGGAGGGAGCTATGGAATCTGGTGAACGTGCTGCTTTTGAGGTATTAGATGAAATTTAAAAATATCTCCTCAATAAATCGTAGAGGTTTTAGTCTATCACTTCTCTCTTCTGCACTAGTTGGTGCAAGAAGTTCAAAGTTTTATAAAGACCTGGATGTTTTGGTAATTGGGGCAGGTTTATCTGGATTGTACGCAGCTGAAATACTTTCTAAAGAGGGTTTAAAGGTAGCTGTTATTGAAGGAAATAATCGTTTAGGAGGAAGGATTCAAAGCTTAAGGCATTTACAAGGAAATCCTGAAGCTGGAGGTGATTCCATCCTTGGAGGATATGGTCGAGTAAGAAATTTAGTGAAAGACTATAATCTTTCTCTAATAGATCACGCAAAGAGAAGAGGTTTGTCAGATAAGGAAATAGTCTATGGCGGTTCCATTATTGAAAAAAGTCAGTGGGAAAATCATAGCTTAAATTTTATGCCCGAGGACTCAAAAAAGGAGTTCCCAGGTAGAAAATATTTTGAAAAAATAGTGTTAAAAAATAATCCTCTAGAGTCTTTTGAAGATTGGAATGATTTATCAAGTAAAAAATATGATTCTTCCGTATATGAATTTCTTAGGAAACTTGGATGGTCAGACAATACAATTATACAAAATTATGAAACAAATATTGGTCGAGGAAATTCATCTCATGATTGTTCAATCCTAAGTTGGTATTTTCGAGTAGGTTGGGATAAATTACAAAAAAATATTGAAGATGTAGCTTTTAAAGTTAGGGGGGGTAACCAAACACTTATTGAAGCCATCGCATCATCTTTCTCAGGAGATATTTTACTCAATAAAATAGTAAGGGGCATAAGACAAAGTAACCGACAGGTTGAGGTTATTTGTAATGATGGTACAAGTTTTGTTTCAAAAAA
>NZGX01000040.1 GCA_002691085.1 Rhodospirillaceae bacterium
GCATGGTCATAACGAGGGAGATGAGCCAAAATTTACACAGCCTTTAATGTATAAGAAGATTGGGGAACACATTACTACTAGAAATATCTATGCTAAAAAATTAGAGGAAGAAGGCTTAGTTTCTAAAAGTAATTCCGATAAAATAATGTCTGATTTTTTAGAGAGGATGGGTAAAGATTTTGTATCTACAGATTCTTATAAACCAAATAAGGCAGACTGGCTTGAGGGTGCATGGAAAGGCTTGACTAGTTACAAGTTATCAGCAGAAGAAGAATTTCAGAAACATGATACAGGTGTGGATATTACTCAGCTTGAAGAAGTTGGTTTAGCATTATCAAATATTCCAGATGGTTTCTCAATTAACCCAAAACTCAGACGCCAGTTGGATAGCAAAAAAAAATGTATTTTATCAGGAAACAATATTGATTGGTCTACAGCTGAGGCACTTGCATGGGGTTCACTTTTAGTAGAACAAGTCCCTGTCAGGTTATCGGGTCAAGATTCTCGGAGAGGAACTTTTTCTCAAAGACATGCTTCCTTGGTTGACCAAAAATCTGAGAATAGATACGTACCCCTTAATAATATAAGAGAAAAACAATCAGAATTTGAAGTTATTGACAGCCCTTTATCTGAGTTATCCATTGTAGGTTTTGACTATGGATTTTCTTTAGCAGAGCCAAATGCTCTTGTAATGTGGGAAGCGCAGTTTGGTGATTTTTCAAATGGTGCACAAATGATAATAGACCAATTTATCTCTTCTGGAGAAAGTAAATGGCTTAGGCTTTCTGGTTTAACTCTTTTGCTTCCTCATGGATATGAAGGACAGGGCCCAGAACATTCCTCTGCAAGAATTGAGCGGTATCTTCAAATGTGTGCACAGGATAATTGGCAAGTTTGTAACATAACTACTCCTGCCAATTACTTTCATGCACTAAGAAGACAAGTTAAAAGAAGAGCAAGATTTCCTCTTATTATAACAACTCCTAACTCTCTACTTCGTCATAAATCCTGTATAAGTAATTTTTCTGAAATGGATTCAGGGTCTTACTTTCAGAGAGTTATTGGTGAAAAAAATAACTTGATCCCTAACTCAAAAATTAGGAGAGTTATCCTCTGCACTGGAAAGGTTTATTATGATTTACTTCAGGTTAGAAATGAAAAATCAATAGAAGATGTCGCTATTGTGAGGTTAGAGCAGTTATATCCTTGGCCTAAAGAAACCTTAAAGAAAGAATTAATTAAATATAAAAATGCTGAAGTTGTTTGGTGTCAAGAAGAGCCAGCTAATATGGGCGCTTGGACATTTTTAGACAGACGGCTCGAGTACGCATTAGAGGAGATAGACGTTAAGTCTAAGAGGCCATTTTATGCAGGTAGGCCATCTGCTGCCTCTCCTGCTACTGGATTGATGAAAATACACTTGAAAGAACAGAATGAATTAATTATGCATGCATTAACTACACCTCTTGAAGAAATACCTAAACCATTTGCTCGAAGGTCTGATAGTATAACAAAATAGAGAATTAAATAGGTCTTATTATGTCAATAGAAATTAAAGTACCTCAATTAGGAGAATCTGTAACAGAAGCAACTATTTCAAAATGGCTTAAGAAAATAGGAGAAATGGTTAGTGCAGATGAGCCTTTAGTGGAATTAGAGACAGATAAAGTTACTCTTGAGGTTAATGCGCCTTCTGGTGGGGTTTTAGAAAAAATTATAGTTCCTGAAGGTGATGATGTTGCAGTAGGTGCGGTTGTTGCTCTATTTAATGATAGGAGTTCTGCTCAAGAGAATAGAAATAATGGTTTAGATAACTTAGAAAAAGAAACTGTTAAGGAAACTGCTAATACTGATACAACAAATATTACTTCAGTGGATAATGATAACAAAAGCCTTCTATCTCCAGCGGTTAAGATACTTGTAGAAGAGAATAATCTTAACCTAGATGCAATAAAATCTAGTGGAAAAGGAGGTAGGCTAACCAAGAGCGATGTAATAAAACATCTTGAAAACTTAAAAGTACCTAAAAAGATTGAACAATCAAGCCAAAGTAGTGAGGCTAGGGAAGAGCGTGTAAAGATGAGTCGTCTGAGAAGGCGAATTGCTGATCGTTTAAAGGAAGCACAAAATACTGCTGCAATGCTTACTACATTTAATGAGGTTGATATGAGCGCAGTAATCAGTGCTAGAAAAAAATTCCAAGATGTTTTTGTCGAAAAGAATCAAATAAAACTAGGTTTTATGTCTTTTTTTGTAAAAGCATCTGTAATTGCTTTGAAAGAACAGCCAACAATTAATGCTTCGCTTGAGGGTGACGAGATAGTATATAAAAATCATTATGACATTGGGGTTGCAGTTTCCGCCCCACAAGGCTTGGTTGTTCCTGTAGTGAAAGACTGTGACTTAAAGAGCTTTACAGAGATAGAAAAAAATATTTTTGAATATGGAATTAAGGCAAAAGAGGGTAAATTAATGCTTGAAGAAATGTCAGGTGGTACTTTTACTATTTCTAATGGTGGTATTTATGGTTCTATGCTTTCAACTCCAATAATAAATACTCCACAGTCTGCAATTCTAGGTATGCATAATATTGTAAAAAGACCTGTTGTTGATGAGAAAGATGATATTGTTGTTAAACCAATCATGTACCTTGCATTATCATATGATCATAGAATTATTGATGGACGCGAAGCAGTAACCTTTCTTGTTAGAATTAAGGAAAGTTTAGAAAATCCAGAAAGGATGCTTTACGAGATTTAGTTCGTATTATTCTTAATGATAAAGATTTAATAAAATTGAAGAGTTTTTTTTATGAGTAATGTTGTTTACGATTTAGTTGTCATTGGAGGTGGTCCAGGCGGATATGTTTGTGCAATAAGAGCAGCTCAGCTTGGGTTGAAGGTTGCATGCATTGAAAGTAGAGGTTCATTAGGTGGTACATGTTTGAATGTAGGGTGTATACCATCTAAGGCGCTTCTTCATTCTTCTCACTTGTTTGAAGAGGCAAATAAAAGCTTTGCATCTCATGGAATTAATTTGGGTAATGTTGATTTAGATTTAAGCAAAATGATGTCTAGAAAGGATAAGGTTGTATCCCAAAATGTACAAGGCATTGAGTTTCTTTTTAAAAAAAATAAGGTTCAATATATAAAAGGAAAGGCAAGTTTTAGTTCTTCATCAACCAGTCCAATCGAAATATTTGTATCAAATAATAAAGGTAAAAAGGTTAGTACTATTCAGTCTAAGTATGTTGTTATTGCAACAGGCTCGGAGTCCGCGTCTTTAAAGGGGGTGGAAATTGATGAGGAAAGAATTGTTTCATCTACCGGAGCACTTAGTNTGAAAAAAGTACCAAAATCAATGACCATAATTGGTGGAGGTGTTATAGGCCTTGAAATGGGTTCTGTTTGGAGAAGGCTTGGGACAGAGGTTACTATCATTGAGTACCTTGACTATATTTTACCTCCTCTTGANAGTGAAATTAGGCTTAATATGCAGAAAATACTTACTAAACAAGGCCTTATTTTTAAATTAGCTACTAAAGTAAATCAAGTAGTCTTGGAGAAAGAAATGGTGAGAATTGATTCCGAGACCACAAAAGAAGGTGCCTTAGAATCATCCTTCTCTGATGTTGTTATGGTAAGTATAGGTAGATCACCGGTTACCTCAGACCTTGGACTTAAAGAAATTGGTATTTCTATTAGCAAGAATGGTTTTATAGAAGTTGATAATTCTTACCAAACTTCAAAGTCTGGTATTTATGCTATAGGTGATGTTATTGGAGGAATGATGTTAGCTCATAAGGCAGAGGATGAGGGAGTTTGCGTTGCAGAAATTATTTCAGGCCGGAAAAGTCATGTGAATTATAATGCCATAGCTTCAGTGGTCTACACTGATCCAGAGGTTGCGTCTATAGGAATGACAGAAGAAGAGACAATAAAAAGAAATATTGATTATAACATTGGAAAATTTCCTTTTTCAGCAAACTCAAGAGCAAGAGCTAATGGTGCATCAGATGGATTTGTTAAGCTAATCGCGGACAAAAAAACAGATAAGCTTCTTGGGTGCCATATAATAGGGCCTGCTGCAGGGGATCTTATAATGGAAATCGCTGTGGGGATTGAATTTTCAACATCTGCTGAGGATATTGCCAGAACATCACATGCCCATCCTCAGCTTGGTGAGGCAATCAAAGAAGCTGCCCTAGCAGTTGAGGGGCGAGCTATTCATATTTAGCGTAAAACCAATAAAGTTACCAACTGAGAATTTTTTCACCAAGAATTTTACCAAATGTTAGAGCTGGTGTTAGTGATAGTCCACCAACAAAGGCGTTGCCAGAGGTTCTTCCAAAACCTAGTATTTCGCCTCCAGCATATAAATTTGGAATCCTACTCCCATCTGTTTTTAAGACTTGAAGGGAACTGTCGACAGCAAGACCGGCCGGACTCAAAACAGTTATTCCTGTTGCTTTAATTGCATAGAATGGGGCCTTTTCAATTTTTCTAATTAAAAAATATTTATTCCATTCTCTGTCATTTTTCTCATCCACAGATTTATTGTAATCTCTTATTGTTTGCTCAAGATTTTTTTGTGGAATATTTAATTTTAGGGCTAAATCATTAATAGTATCTGCTTTGACAAAAGTTGGATGGTTTCCAAATTTATTATGGTAATTTTTATTATCTAACAAAGTAAGTGGTGTAGAGTTTTGAAGAATTGCAGAATCAAAAATGATATTCATTTTCATTTCAGGCTGCGCTAATAGTGATCTTTCTCTGTAGTCGATACTTTGATGGTCCTCTTGCATAAATCGTTTACCTTCAGAGTTAACAAATATCTCCCAAATATTTCTTGCTTTTGGAGATAAAAGTAGAAATTCACCTGAAGTAGCATCTTGGGGATCATTAAGCCATCCCGCAAAAGTACAGAGAAACTTTTCCTTACCATCAACTATTGCACCGTGTTGTTTTGCCGCAACAATACCATCACCTTTTGAGTATGGATTACAATGGGAGGCAAATGGAATTTCAGGGTTAATATCATTCCAAACTTCTTTGCTTGCTGCATAACCACCGCAGGCTAGAACAATATTCCCACTAAAAAAATCTTTTATTCCATCATTAGATTCTACCTTGATTCCTATTGCTGCGCCTGATTTATCTAAAATCAGCTCCTTAAATCGGTGTTCAAGCCTGAGGTCAATCTTATTTTCTTTTACATATCTCTCATGTATTGGCTTCATAACATCTAATATAGAAATTGCCTGATTATCGCCCCAGAGATATCTTCTTGTGCTATATGCTTCATGAGCTTCTCCTGCAACAGGGGTTCCCTCTGCTGGTTTAAAACCAATATCTTCTAACCAATCTATAGTATCCGCAGCATTATCTACGTAAAGTCTTAAAACAGTAGGGTCAATTTGTTGATTGGCTACATGCTGTGCATCTTCATAATGCTCATCTGGGCTATCCTCAATCCCATTCCTTTTTTGAAGGTTTGTTCCAGCTGCTGCAATCTGTCCCGAGGACCAAAATAATGTCCCACCTATCCTATTATCAGCTTCAATTTGAAGAACTTTTGCTCCTCTTTCAGCAGCCTTTATTGCTAAAGGTAGGCCAGTAGACCCAGCCCCAATACAGATTATATCCCAATTATTAGACATTAATTACTCCATTCCTATTTTAAGCAGCAGTGAATCATTAGTTTATTGATAGGAATAATAATGCTGAATCTTAAAAAAATATATAAAAATAGCCATAAAAGGGTCAAAATGTATTAAAAAGATTGACTTATAGTAGCGTCTTGTTTTATTTCCCTCAGACAACAAAAATATGCAATAAATTTTAGTACAGGTGTTCTAATGCACGCAGTTCTTAAAACAGGTGGAAAACAGTATCGTGTTACAAAAGATGATGTAATAACGATTGAGAGGGTAAATGGCGAACCTGGGTCGGAAGTATCCTTCGAGGAAATACTTATTTTAGGTGATAAGGTTGGTAGTCCTTTTATCAAAGGAGCTGTTGTTAGCGCTGAAATTTTAGAACAGAAAAAAGATAATAAAATTATAGTATTCAAAAAAAAGAGAAGAAAAGATTATAAAAGAACACTTGGTCATAAACAGATGCATACTGTAGTTAAGATAACTTCAATATCTTCCAGTGCTAATAAGAAAAAGGTAGATGAAAAGAAAGTCTCTGAAAGACAGGATAAATCAACGGAGACAGAGCCAAATAAGAATAAAGCAGTTGCTAAGAAAGCAGTTGTTAAGAAAAAGACGGCTACAAAAAAGACAGCTGGTAAGGCCAAGGCTGGCGAGAAAGCAGCAAATACGAAAAAAGATAATAAGTAAATTAACGTACTACAAAAAAATAATTGATACATGGAGATAAATCATGGCTCATAAAAAGTCAGGTGGAAGTTCCCGAAATGGAAGAGACTCTGCAGGTAAAAGGTTGGGGGTTAAGCTTTTTGGCGGACAAAATGTTATAGCTGGTAATATTATTATAAGGCAGTGTGGTACAAAATGGCACCCAGGTGATAATGTAGGTCTTGGTAAAGACTTTACAATTTTTGCATTAATTGATGGAAAAGTCAGTTTTAAAAAAGGCTCCAAAGGGAGAACATTTGTTTCTGTCAACCCAAGTATTTAAATTTCTATTACTTACTATTGGTCAGTCCTTCAATAACTGCTGAGTAGTGAAAATTCAAGATCATGAAATTTCTTGATCAAGCTAAAATTTTTCTTAAAAGTGGAAAAGGCGGCAATGGCTGTGTTGCTTTTAGAAGAGAAAAATACATTGAATTTGGAGGCCCTAACGGAGGAGATGGAGGTCGGGGAGGAAATATTACTTTCATCGCGGATCAAAATCTCAATACGTTAATTGATTTTCGCTTTAAACAGCATTTTAAGGCAGAGGCTGGTTCAGATGGTAAAGGGCGAGATAGAACTGGATCAAGCGGGGAAAACCTAATAATTCGGGTGCCTATTGGTACAGAAATACTTGATAACACGAAAGAAAATATACTTTCAGACTTAACATCTTCAGGGCAAAAAGTAACTCTCGTTAAGGGAGGAAATGGAGGATGGGGAAATGCGAGGTTTAAATCTTCAACCAACCAAGCCCCAACAAATGCAAATTTGGGTCATCCTAGTGAAGAAATGTGGGTTTGGTTGAGACTTAAGCTAATAGCTGATGTTGGTTTAATAGGGCTCCCAAATGCTGGAAAATCAACCTTATTAACTGTTTTTACTCAAGCTAGGCCTAAAATTGGTAATTATCCATTTACTACACTTCATCCAAACTTAGGTGTTGTTAGTTTAGGTGATAAAGAAATGGTAATGGCTGATATACCTGGTTTGATAAAAGGAGCTCACAAAGGAATAGGTTTGGGGACTAAGTTTTTGGGTCACATAGAAAGATGTAGTGTTTTACTTCATTTGATTGATGGAACAAGAGATAATCTTGTTGATGATTATTTCGTTATAAGAGGAGAATTGCAAAAGTATGGCGCAGGCCTAGAAAATAAATTAGAATTTATAGTGTTAAATAAAGCCGATGCAATTAATGACAAAGAAATAGAATCCAAAGTCCAGAGGTTTAAGGATGAGGGTATATTGAAAGTATTTACATTTTCCAGCGTTTCTGGAATAGGAAAGAATATTTTATTGCGAGACCTTTTTGAACTAGTTGAAAATAAAAAAAATGAGAGGGCAGAAAAGTTAGGCGATAATCACCAAATGGAAGTAAAATGGAAACCCTAAACAATCCTAATGTTAGAGACTTCAACCAAATTGTTATTAAAATTGGCTCATCATTACTTGTAGGCGAATCTAATCAATTGCAAACAGAATGGCTGGATTCTGTTTGTGATGATATTTCTGAAATGCACAAACGGGGTCAGTCTGTGATAATAGTTACCTCTGGAGCAATCTCTGCAGGTATAGAATCTTTGGGGCTATACAAAAAAGACTTGCGCCTAGAAGAAAAGCAAGCCGCGGCCGCGGCAGGTCAAATGAAACTAACTCAATCTTATCAAAGTTCACTTGATAGGCATAAATTGAATGTTGCTCAAGTATTGCTTACGCGCGGAGATACAGAAGATAGAAGGAGATATTTAAACTCAAGAGAGACATTAAAAACTTTATTAAGGTTAAATGCTATTCCTTTAATTAATGAAAATGACACAGTTGCCACAGAAGAAATAAGATTTGGTGACAATGACCAATTAGCTGCATATGTTGCAGTTATGATGAATGCAGATCTATGTATACTTCTTTCAGATGTTGATGGTTTATATACTAAAGATCCTAGCTCGTTTAAGGATGCTGAGCATATCGCAAAAGTTTATGATATAGACGAAGAGCACTTTTTAATGGCAGGGACAACAAGGTCAAAGCATGGCACAGGCGGGATGCAAACAAAGTTACTTGCTGCAGAAATTTGTATGAATTCTGGATGTAATGTAGTTATTACAAACGGAAAAATAAAAAACCCTATTACTCTCCTTGACCAAAAAAAGATTAGTACTTGGTTTTTAACTAATGCAGAGTCTCAAAAAGAAAGAAAGAAATGGATACTTTCAAATTACATATATGGAAACAGAGTAATAATTGGAAAATCAACAGCTGATGCATTACAAAATGGGCGTAGTCTTCTGCCTCGAGATATTCTAGATGTGGAGGGCAGCTTTAGGAGAGGTGATACCGTAGAAATTGTATCGAATAAAGAAACTGTTTTGGGAAAAGGATTAAGTGCATTTGGTTCAGAAGATATAAAGCTTATTATGGGCCATGAATCAGGAAAAATAGAACAAATACTGGGTTTTAAAGGAAGGTCGGAAATAATTCACATAGACGATCTTGTAATTGATAGAAAATCTTAATTACTTAGATTAGGGGATAATCTATGCAAAGTTATTATGAATGTGGAAAATATAAAGATATTGAAGAATTAATGAATTGTATTGGCCATAATGCGTCTGTTGCATCTAATTACTTAGCAACTATTTCTGATAAAAAAAAGAATGAAGCTTTAAATAAAATAGCCAAAGTGCTTAGGTCTAATAAGGATGGGATATTAAGAGAGAATAAAAGAGATCTTGATAATGGAGAAAAGAAAAAACTTTCTACTGCGTTAATGGATAGATTAGCTTTAGACTCACAAAGAGTTGAATCGATGGCTGAAGGGTTAGAGAGAATTTCTGAGTTTAAAGACCCTGTTGGTGAAGTAATTGCTTCCTGGGAAAGGCCAAATGGATTAGTAATAGAACGTGTAAGAATGCCTCTTGGGGTTATTGGTGTTATTTATGAATCAAGACCTAATGTTACAATTGATGCAGGTGCACTATGTTTGAAGGCAGGTAATGCTTGTATTCTAAGAGGAGGTTCAGAAAGTTTCTTTAGCACCAAAGTTATCCTCTCAAGTATTCACGAGGCATTATCAACCAGTGATATTCCATTACATTCAATCCAGATGGTTGGCACAACTGATAGAGCTGCTGTCACAAAAATGCTTAATATGACTCAGTATATTGATGTAATAGTTCCTAGGGGAGGCGCTTCATTAACAAAGAAGGTTTTGATGGAAAGTAAAATCCCAACATTTCAGCACTTGGTTGGCTTATGCCATACCTACATTCATAAAGATGCGGACCCAAAGAAAGCACAGGATATTGTTTTTAATGCTAAGATGAGAAGACCTGGTATTTGTGGGGCAACTGAAACAGTTTTAGTAGACAGGGAAGTAACTAAAACTTTACTACCTAAGATTATAGATCAATTAATTTCAGCAGGGTGTGAAGTAAGGGGAGATAGAGAAATAAAAAAACTAGGTTTCAACATAAACCTAGCAAGCAATAAGGACTGGGAGACTGAATATTTGGATAAGGTTATTAGCATTAAAGCAGTCAACAATATAGATGATGCAATTGAGCATATACAAAAATATGGATCTGAACATACTGATGCAATAATTACAGAAAATTCTATAGAAGCAGAGAAATTTATGAATAGTCTCTCGAGTTCTATAGTTATGCATAATACTTCAACCCAATTTGCAGATGGGGGGGAATTTGGTATGGGGGCTGAAATTGGAATTGCTACTGGAAAAATGCATGCAAGAGGCCCTGTCGGTATCGAACAATTAACAACTTTCAAATATAAGGTTAGAGGCGATGGAACAATTAGGCCATAATTTCGGGTAATTAAGATATGCTTAGTCCAGGAGTATGGGGTGACAGAAGGATAATGCGGATTGGTTTATTGGGTGGTTCTTTTAATCCTGCTCACGTTGGGCATCTGCATTTAAGTTATTTAGCAAAAAAACACTTATCCTTAGACCAGGTTTGGTGGCTTGTCACTCCTCAAAACCCTTTGAAGAAATCTTTAGAAATGCCAACAACACGTGAGAGGATTGAGTTTGCATCAAAGCTAAATCTCCCCGTGTGGATTCAATTAACAGACTTAGAGTTAAATTATAAGACAAAATATACCTCAGAAACATTACAGAAATTAATTACAAGATTTCCAAAAGCTAATTTCATTTGGTTAATGGGCGCTGATAATCTACTTCAAATAAATTTGTGGATGAATTGGACAGCTATATTTAATAGGGTAAGGATTGCAGTTTTTGATAGGGAAAAATATAGGTATAAATCACTTTTTAGTAAGGCATCTATTAAATATAAAAAAAATAGAGTATCTATCTCAAGGCCTACTTATATTTGGCAAAAATCACCTCCTTCTTGGATATTTTTTTCATCTGAAAAGGTTGATTTATCTTCTTCGCAAATTAGGTCTAGGAAAAAAGAATAGAGGAGTGAGGGTATTTTAAATAATAAAAAGTTTGAAATAAAGAAGATTGTTGAACATGTCAAAGAGCTACTTGATAAGGATAAGGCAGAAGATATTATTGAAATAGACTTAAAGGAAAGTTCTTCCTTTGCTGATATAATGATAATTGCTACTGCTTCGAATGCACGTCTAGTAAAGGCTATTTCATCTCATATTGTAGAGGGTTTAAAGGGCTTCGATGTAATGCCCAAAGTTGAGGGTTATAATCAATCTGATTGGGTTCTAATTGATGCAGGTGATTTGATTGTCAATATATTAAGACCAGAAGTGAGAGAGTTCTATAAGATTGAAAAAATTTGGTCAGTATATTCAGGGAATATAAATACTGAAGAATTTCCTAAACTTGATCCTTAACTTGTTTAAATTAAGATAATTTATGGAAAATTTAACATATGCTGGCTTCGCTTTAGAACGATCTTCAGAATTAAGATTGCAGCATGATGAAGTTCAACGTCTTAAAGACCAGGATAATTTAGTCATTCTCCCAGTTTGTAACGGTAAAAATTTATTTAATAATTCAAATAATACATATGTCGCCATCAGTCTCTCCGAAGCAAGAGATTTGAATCTATTTGATGAGGAAATGATTTTTCTAGGCTTTGATGGGAAAGTTCCATATTTCGCTGCAAATATTTTTAAAGAAGATCAAATTTCTGGTTTAAATATACATTGGGAGTTTAAGTCGCTTCACAGCATTATAAACCTTATAACATTTACTCAAGCATCTATTTTGGCTTACGCAAGAGGTATGTCAATTTGGCATTCCAACTCAGTTTTCTGTGGCAAGTGCGGTATGAGGACAGAAAGTGATGAAGAGGGACACATACGAAAGTGTATCAGTTTAGAATGTTCAAAAAAGATTTTTCCAAGGATTGACCCCGCAGTCATAACTCTTGTTGAACACCCAAGCGAAGAAAGTTGCCTTCTTGGTAGACAAGCTAACTGGCCTTTTGGAATGTATTCTGTGATTGCTGGTTTCCTTGAAATAGGGGAGTCCTTAGAAGAATGCGTTAAAAGGGAGGTGGAAGAAGAAACTGGTATAATTGTTAATAGAGTTTTATATCAAGGCTCTCAACCTTGGCCTTTTCCATCTTCATTAATGCTGGGCTTTGCGGCAAAGGCAGAAAACTTTCAATTTTCTCCTAAGGATAACGAGCTTGAGAAAA
This sequence comes from Rhodospirillaceae bacterium, assembly GCA_002691085.1. GTDB lineage: Bacteria > Pseudomonadota > Alphaproteobacteria > Rhodospirillales > Rhodospirillaceae. The sequence continues at coordinate 12,019 of NZGX01000040.1, forward strand.
TTATGTGGGTCAGCAGAAAAGGCTTAAAAGAATTTACTGAGATGGAAGACATAGATTCCGATAAAAAATTACCCAGTAAACATTCAATTGCAAGGACCCTCATTGATAGTTGGGTAAAGAGAGAAATAAAATTCTTATAACTTATTGTTTTCACTTCTATATGGATCTGATTTATAACTACCAAGGATCTTGAGTTCTTTTGAGTAAAAAGATAGTTCTTCAAGTGCAAGTTTCACGTGTCTTAACTCTTGATGTCCTTCGAAGTCAGCGTAAAATTGTGCAGCAGTAAAATTGCCATCGATAAGATAACTTTCTAGCTTGGTAATATTAACGCCGTTGGTTGCAAAGCCTCCCAGGCCTTTATACAAGGCAGCAGGAACATTCCGAATCCTGAAAATAATTGAAGTAATCACCTTTTTTTCGGTTAATTCTGGAGCTTCCGGTTTATTTGCCATAACAATGAATCTGGTAGTATTATGATCTGCATCTTCAATGTTTGATGCTATAATTTTTAAGTTATAGATCTCTGAGGCAAGAGAGGAGGCAATCGCTCCTATACTCCTGTCACCAAGGCTAAAAACTTCTTTAGCTGAACCTGCTGTATCTGCAGCGCTTATTTTATTAAAATTATTCTTTTTAATAAATTTTTTACATTGTGATAGTGCAGGTAATTGACTCATTACAGTTTTGATATCTTTTAAAGATGAGTCTTTTATTGTCATTAAATGGTGCTCAACTCTGTGGAAATATTCCCCAATAATAAACAAACCTGATTCAGGTAGGAGATTATGTATATCAGCAACTCTTCCCATGACTGAATTTTCTATTGGTATCATAGCGTATTTTGCATCATTATATTTTACAGTGTTGAAGGCATCTTCAAAGCTATTACATGGGATGTATTCCATTTCTGGAAAATAAATTTTACATGCAACATGTGAATTTGCACCGAGCTGACCTTGAAAGGCTATTTTATTGTTTGAGTTTTTATTGGAAGTCATAATATTTTCTCTAATTGTTTTCTAAAATCGTTCTCACCCTTTCAAGGTCTTCAGGTGTATCAACTGATGGTGGCGAGTGATCAACGAGATATGCTGATATTTTAAAACCATTTGTTAGTGCTCTTAACTGTTCCAGTCTTTCTCTCTTTTCCAATTCACTTGGTTTAATGCTTACGAATTTCTTTAGACTTGCTCGTGTGAATCCATAGATTCCAACGTGGTGGTATAAAGGACCTTCCCCATATGGAATTGGATTTCTACTAAAATATAATGCAGTTGCTACATTGGTATTTTCTTGAAAATCAATAGCTACTTTTATCACACTGGGGTCATTAATTTCATCTTGATTATTTATAGGCGTTATAAGTGTGGACATATTAGAATTAGAATCTCTTAACGCATCTATTGTTTTGGATATATGTTTGGGGTCTAAAGTTGGCTGATCTCCCTGAACATTTACAATAATATTAAATTTTCCACCTGGATCATATATTTCTGCAGCACTCCAAACTCTATCAGAGCCACTTGGAAGACTAGGGTCGGTCAAAATAGCTTTTCCGCCATATTTTTCAATAGTTTCTTTTATTTCAATGTCACCACAGGCAACAATTACAGGGCCTGCTTCCGATTGGCATGCCCGCTTCCATACGTGAACAATCATTGGTTCATCATTAATTAGAGCAAGTGGCTTCCCTGGCAATCTCGTCGCTGCCATTCTTGCCGGAATTATAATTAGCGAGTCTGTTTTTGGCATTTCTGGAACTTTCTACTCTAATTTGTTGAACAGTACATATTTAGTTATTCTTTATCATAAGGTAATGATTTTTATGTAGAAGGAAATAATTTTCCAATGTATACGTTACACATATAGTTTATTTCTTATTTTTTAAGTTTTAGACAGCTTTTTTTAATTATAGGGTGTATTTTAAATTGTCTTCCAATAAATTCAGATCAAATTCAGCCATGTTAGCAGGTTTTTCAGCAATTTGGCTTGCGGTAATTGCAAACGAGACTAGTCATCTTTTCATGCCAGAAAATAGCTTGAATGAAAATGCTCAGGGAGAGGAAACTTTTGGTTATCCTATAGAGGTTCCAGAGGGCTTTGGTGCTGGAGTTTTGGAAGAAAGCTTGGAGCCAGTCCTAATTGATATCAAGCCTCTTCTTGCTCTTGCTAGTGTAGAACAAGGAATGAAAGTTGCTAGAAAATGCCAATCATGCCATTCTTTTGATAAAGGAGGTAAGAATGGTACAGGTCCAAATTTACATAATATTGTTGGGGCTGTTGTGAGTGAAAAAAATCGTGGTGGCTATAAGCTTTCAGCCTCACTGATGTCGGGAGTTGATATTTGGACATATGATAATTTGAATGCGTATCTGGAGAACCCTAAAAGTCTAGCTCCTCAGGGTAATATGAACTTTGCAGGATTGAGGAAGCCTAAAGATAGGGCCAATATAATTAAATTTTTAATGGATAAAACAGAAGAACCACCTGAAGTATTACTGGATGAAATTAATAAGGCAGAAGAGGGTTCTTGAGATAAACAGAAAATTAGCTTTTTCTTCTTTAATTATTTTAAAATATTATGACTTTTAATGAGGAATCTTTACTTGGCTTTGCTAATGAACTTGCTGATGAAGCCAGCAAGATTACACTAAAACATTTTAGAAGCACTATCCATTTTGAAGATAAGGTGGACCAGAGCCCTGTAACTCAAGCTGATAGGGATGTTGAAGAGTTATTGAGAGCTATGATAAAAAAAAAATACCCTTCTCATGGAATTATCGGCGAAGAATACGGGTCTGAAAATGAAAAAGCGGAATTTGTTTGGACTCTTGACCCAATAGATGGCACTGTCTCTTTTATTAATGGTGTTCCTCTCTTTACAACTCTAGTAGGTGTTATTAAGCAGGGCTTGCCCTTTTTGGGGGTTATTGACCAGCCAGTTCTTAAAGACCGTTGGTCTGGATCGGATAAAAGAATTATCTACAAAAGTAATGTTGCGAAGACTAGACCCTGCGAGGGTGTTGAGTTAGCAAGTTTATATACAACTGCTCACGAGATTTTTGACCAATCAGAATCTATAAAGTTTAAAAACCTAGAAAATAAAGTAAGGTCCTCAAGGGTAGGTGGTACTGATTGTTACCATTATGGTATGTTAGCAAGCGGATGGATTGATATTGTTTGCGAGAAACTTAGTGTTTATGAGTATTCTGCAATAGTTCCAATTGTAAAAGGTGCTGGCGGATTAATAACGAATTGGAATGGGCAAATAATAAGTGGTTTTGATTATAAGACAATAATCGCAGTAGGTGATCCAACAATACATAATCAAGCATTAGATCTATTAAGTTAAGGTGTTATAGAATGTTTTGTAAAGTCTTTAGGCTATTATTTTATCAGTTATTTTTTATCTATTTTTCAAGTATTTCTAGCCCTTTTGCAAAATTTGATACACCTGTTCATGGATATGCCTTGCATGGTAGTCCCAAATATCCTGAGGGTTTTAAGTATTTTGATTATATTGAACCCTCAGCTCCAAAAGGCGGCAAGTTAATTGTTCATACGCCTGGTGCGACATTTGATTCTCTTAATCCTTTCATCCTAAAAGGCACTCCTGCGTCAGGCTTATTTAGGCTACACCAGAATGATTTACTACCAGCTATCGCACCTGTTATCTCGGAGAGTTTACTCATAAATAGTTTAGATGAGCCTTTTACTATGTATGGATTAATTGCAAAGACAATTGAGGTGCCAAAGACAGGGCAATATGTGCGTTTTACTCTTAGGCCTGAGGCACGGTTCCAAGATGGATCGTATATATCGGTTAAAGACGTAATTTTCAGTTTTAATAAACTTATTTCTGAGGGAGATCCTCTCTATAAAGCCTATTTTGGTGATATTGATTATGTTGAACAGACAGGTATTCAAGAGGTAACTTTCTTTTTTAAGAACTCGGGAAACTCAGAACTTCCATTGATCATTGGTCAGATGCCAATACTATCAGAGTCATATTGGTCAGAAAGAGACTTCTCCGATAATGGCTTGCAAGGCCCCTTGGGAAGTGGCCCTTACAGAATAAAAGATTTTGAGCCAGGTAGATTTATTGAGTATGAGAGAATTAAAAATTATTGGGGGGTAGACCTCCCTGTAAATATTGGAAGGCACAATTTCGATGAAATTAGATTTGATTATTATAGAGATGAAACTGTTGCTTTTGAGGCATTCATGTCAGGTGAGTATGATATTAGATATGAAAACTCTGCAAGAAATTGGGCGGTTAGATACAGTGGTGAAAAGGTTTTAAATGAAAAGATTTTAAAAAAATCGTTTAAGGACAATACTCCTGCTGGCATGCAAGGTTTCGTTTTTAATACAAGAAAGGAAATGTTTTCCGATTTAAAAGTTAGGCAGGCTTTGTCGTATGCATTTGATTTTTCATGGACAAATAAGGCAATTTTTTATGATCAATATAAACGAACACGGAGTTATTTTCAAAACTCAGAGTTATCTGCCTCTGAAATTCCAAAAGGTTTTGAGTTAAAGATTTTGGAAAAATATAAAAATAAACTCTCTTTAGATCTTTATAATAAAGAATATAATCCACCTATCGTTGATAAAAATAATTCACTTAGGTCTAATCTTTTAAAATCAGTTTCTATTCTCAAGGAATCAGGATGGATGCAGAATTCATCTGGCGATTTTGAAAAGAACGGAAAACCTTTTGAGTTTGAGATTCTCTTAAGGTCTCCTTCCTTCGAAAGAATCGTAGCCCCTTTTATCAAGAACTTGAAGAAAATTGGTATCAAGGCTCAAATGCGAACAGTTGATAGCTCTCAGTGGATAAATAGAATTCAAGCCTTTGACTTTGATATGATTGTATTTTCATGGGGGCAAAGCTTATCTCCTGGAAATGAGCAAAGAAATTATTGGGGTTCTCTAGCTGCTGATCAACAAGGATCAAGGAATTTTGCTGGCGTAAAGAGTCCTGTTGTCGATGAGCTTATCGAAGGATTGATCTTAGCTGAGACAAGGAATGAGTTAGTTGCTTATGCAAAAGCCATAGATAGGGTTCTACAGTGGGGATATTATGTTATTCCCAATTGGTATTCTCCTGACACTAGGGTTGCTTTTTGGAATAAGTTTTCATATCCGCCCAAGATACCGTTGCTAGGTATTTCAATTTCTACCTGGTGGTTTGATATGGACAAGTATGAGACGTTTTTGGGCGGGGAAAAGTCAAATAAATGATTGCATATATTTTAAGAAGATTGTTGCTTATACCATTAACATTATTTGGTATAATAGCTTTAAATTTTATTATCGTCCAATTTGCCCCAGGCGGTCCTGTTGAGCAAGTACTTGCACAATTGCAGGGTTTGGATACATCTGCAACAACACGCGTCTCGTCTCAGTCTATTGATTCTTTATCAACTGATAGTAAGTACAGGGGAGCACAAGGTCTCCCGCCAGAGTTGGTAAAGGAAATAGAAAGTAAATTTGGCTTTGATAAGCCACCATATGAACGTTTCGTGATTATGATAAAAAATTACGCTACATTAGATTTTGGCGAGAGTTATTTCAGATCACAAAACGTTATAGATATAATTATTGATAAGCTTCCAGTCTCTCTTTCTCTTGGACTATGGTCTACCTTATTAATTTACTTAATATCAATTCCTCTTGGTATTAGGAAGGCAGTATCAGAAGGAAGTAATTTTGATATAACAACCTCATATATTATTTTCTTTTTTTACGCGATGCCATCTTTTTTATTTTCTATTTTACTTATTGTTCTTTTTGCTGGTGGGCAGTATTTTGACTTGTTTCCCCTAAGAGGTTTAACATCAGATAATTGGGACACCTTAACTACATTTGGGAAAATCGTTGATTATATTTGGCATTTAATTTTACCTGTTTTTGCAATGGCAATTGGAGGAATTGCATCTCTTACAATGCTAACTAAGAATTCATTCCTTGACGAAATAAATAAACAATATGTTTTAACTGCACAATCAAAGGGTTTAACCCCAAAAAGAGTTTTATATGGTCATGTATTTAGAAATGCTATGTTGGTTGTAATTGCTGGTTTTCCTGCGACATTAGTTAGCATGTTGTTTACAGGTTCTTTACTAATTGAGGTTATTTTTTCTCTAGATGGCTTAGGCCTTTTAGGGTTTGAATCAATAATTAATCGAGACTATCCTGTAGTATTTGGTACTCTATTTATTTTTAGCTTAATAGGGCTAGCTGTAAACCTTTTGAACGATATAATGTACCATATAGTTGATCCAAGAATTGATTTTGAATCGAGACATTTATGAATCTTTTTTTCAGAAATCTCTCATCTGTTAACAAGAGACGCCTCGCAAATTTTTATTCTAATAAAAGAGGATATGTTTCATCCAAAATAATATTGATAATTCTGGTGATGACATTTTTTTCCGAGTTTATAGCTAATGATAAGCCATTATTAATAAGCTTTAAAGATCACTTATATTATCCAATTATATTTGATTATCAGGAGATAGAATTCGGAGGCGATTTTTTAACGCTTGCTGATTATCGTGATCCATATTTAGAGGATCTGATTAATGAAAATGGTTGGCTTTTATGGCCACCGGTAAGATATAGTTTTGATACAATAAATTATGGTTTGGATAAACCTGCTCCATCTCCACCATCAAAGGAAAACTGGCTTGGAACAGATAGCCAGGCAAGAGATGTTTTTGCAAGACTTCTTTATGGGTTAAGGGTCTCATTAATATTTGGTTTTGTTTTGACTATAATTTCTTCAGTATTTGGTGTAATTGCTGGGGCAGTTCAAGGTTATTTTGGTGGGTGGTTTGATTTATTTTTTCAAAGATTTATAGAGATTTGGTCAGGTCTTCCACAATTATTTATTTTAATTATTGTATCATCTTTTTTAACTCCTGGGTTTTGGACATTATTAATAATTCTTCTCCTGTTTAGCTGGACTTCGTTAGTGCCGGTTGTTAGAGCAGAATTTTTAAGAACAAGAAATTTAGATTATATTCTGGCAGCAAAGTCTCTTGGTATTTCTGATGGATCTATTATGATCCGACACGTTCTTCCCAATGCCATGGTAGCTACTCTAACTTTTCTACCTTTTATTCTTTCAAGCTCAATTATTGCACTAACTTCTCTTGATTTCTTGGGTTTAGGATTGCCGCCAGGATCTCCGTCTTTGGGGGAGATGCTCAGGCAGGGTAAAGATAATTTGCATGCGCCTTGGTTGGGTATAACAGCATTTCTTACTCTTGCTATTACGCTTACTCTTTTAGTTTTTATGGGAGAGGCAATAAGAGATGCTTTTGATCCAAGAAAAGATATGAGGTAAGAATTGGATAAAGATATGGAACCAATACTTTCAGTTCAAGATTTGAGTATTAACTTCTACTCTGGCGGCAAGGAATTTAAAGTCATACAAGACCTTTCATTCAATCTCTTTCCTGGAGAGACTCTTTCTTTAGTTGGTGAAAGTGGTTCGGGTAAATCTGTCACTGCACTTTCAATACTACAATTATTACCTAAATCTGCCCAAATAAAAACAGGCAGTATTAAATTTATAGGTGAAGAGTTAATTGGTAAGTCTGAATCATATATGAGATCTCTTCGTACAAAGAAGGTAGGTATAATCTTCCAAGAGCCTATGACCTCTCTAAATCCTTTACAGAGTATTGAAGCTCAAGTTGGCGAGGTTTTAGAGATCCATCTTGGTTTAAGTAAGCGAGAAATTAGGCCAAGAGTAATTAATTTACTAGAAATGGTTGGCTTTAATAATGCATCGAAAAGATTAAGTTCCTTGCCTCATGAGCTTTCGGGCGGGGAAAGACAAAGAGTTATGATTTCTATGTCACTTGCTTTAGAGCCAGAGATTCTTATTGCTGACGAACCAACGACAGCATTAGATTCCACNATTCAGTCACAAATATTAAGTCTTTTAAGCAACTTAAAGAAAAGTATTGGAATGTCTATAATATTTATAACGCATGACCTTTCTGTTGTGAAAAGATTTGCGGATAATATTTGTGTTATGAAAACTGGAAAAATTGTTGAGTATGGCTCTGTAAATAGTATTTTTAATTATGCTAAAAACCCTTATACAAAAAAATTACTTTTATCGCAGCCAGTTATTAAAGAGGGTAATAAAAATAAAATTGAATCTGAGTTGATTNATGTCAAAAATTTAAAAGTATGGTTTCCTATAAAAGATGGAATTATCAGAAGAACAATAGGTTATGTAAAAGCAGTCAATGATATTTCTTTTTCAATAAATAAAAACGAAACATTGGGGGTTGTTGGAGAAAGTGGTTCCGGAAAAACTACTCTCGCGTTTGCATTGCTAAGGTTGCTACAAAGTATTGGTACTATAAAATTTCACGGTGAGGATATAAACAAGTTTTCTAAAAAACAAATGAGAGGATTAAGAAAAAAGATGCAAATTGTTTTTCAGGATCCTTATAGTTCATTAAGTCCTAGATTGTCCGTAAATCAAATTATTGAAGAGGGTCTTAGTTTGCACTTTTCAGACTTCAGCTTCAAGGAAAAGCGGGATTTAATTCAGTCTGTGCTATATGATGTGGGGCTCAGTTATAAGTTAGGTGAAAGATTTCCTCATGAGTTTTCAGGTGGGCAACGTCAGAGGATATCAATAGCAAGGGCACTTGTTTTAAAACCAGAATTTCTCGTTTTAGATGAGCCTACGAGTGCTTTAGATGTTTCAATACAAGCANAAATTATCGAGCTTTTGCATCAATTGCAGGTTAAGTATAAATTAAGTTATTTATTTATAAGTCATGATTTAAGAGTTATAAGATCTATCTCAGATAAAATTTTAGTTATGAAAGATGGATTTGCTGTTGAACAAGCTAGCTCATCTGAAATATTTAATAATCCTGAGGACCCGTATACNCAGTCTCTCATTAGTTCATTTCAATAGCCCCATCTTTATTTTGGTAGTTTGCATATAATTCTCCTAATGAAGAGGTCAGTACATCCAAGTCGCTATTAGTTGAAAGTCTATGTGAGCCATCTTCTATTATAATATTTTTTATATTTTTTGATTTTATGCTTAAGGCTAGTTTTAATGAAGTTTGCCAAGGAACATCCCTGTCTTCCTTTCCATGAATTAGGATGCAGGGAATATCTAGATTAATTATTTTTTCAAGAATAAGATTATTTTTTCCATCTTCAATTAATTTTTTAGATATTATATAAGGGGAATTATCATAATCTGAATCTTGAGTAATAAAACCTTTTTTGACTAACTGTTCTTTCTCAATATTTGTCATCTTATTCCACATAAGATTTTCCGTAAAATCTGGAGCGGCAGCTATTCCTATCATGCCGCATATTACTTTTTTTCTTTGTTCTGCGGCTTTAACCATCACCCAACCTCCCATGCTTGAACCAATAATAAATTGTGGCCCCTTACTGACATTATCGATAATACTTAGGGCATTTTTTATCCAAATACTTAAGGTTGCATTCTTCATTTGACCAGATGATGAGCCATGGCCAAACATATCAAAGNTTATAAACTGTTTTTTTTTCTTCAAGCAATAATCTAATAGGTGTTCAGCTTTAGTACCTCTCCGATCTGAATTTAGACCATGCAAAAAAATTACCCCTGGAGCACCACCTTCTAGCTTGTTATAAGCAAGCTTTGACCCATCTGCATTCGTCAATATATTAAAATCTTTCCAGAAAGTATTTTGCATAATTCTATTAGAGAGTTATTCTAAGCTTATGAATAATTCTACAAATAAATTTGATCATTTCAATGCCAAAGTTTGTTTACAAGTTTTACCTGAGCTTGATGTTAGTGGCGTTAGTCGTGGCACAATTGAGCTTTCAAAGGCAATTGTTTCATCTGGAAGAAGAGCTCTTGTAGCTTCGAATGGAGGCGTTTTTACTAAAGATCTTAGTAGAATGGGTGTTCAGCATTATAATTTAGGTCTAAGTTCAAAATCGCCACTTAGTATTATTATGAATGCAGTCTATTTATCAGATATTGTAAATAAGGAAGGTGTTTCAATTATTCATGCGAGATCAAGAGCTCCTGCTTGGAGCGCCTACCTTGCATCAAAATGGACAAATAAACCGTTGGTTACAACTTTTCACGGTACTTATGGAGCTGGTTTTATGGGGCTCAAAAAGAAATATAACAGTATAATGCTTAAGGGTGATTCTGTTATAGCTATTTCAAAATTTATTTATAATCATATTCTAGAAGAATATAAATTTGATAGCAAATATATTTACAATGTACCAAGGGGTGTCGATTTGAATATTTTTAGTCCCAATAAAGTATCTGCTGAGAGGATAATACAGATGTCTCGAGAGTGGGAATTGTCTGAAAACACTGGGCCTGTAATTATGCTGCCAGGTAGATTAAGTCCTTGGAAGGGTCAGTTATTACTGCTTGAGGCAATAAATTATCTCCATGTTATTAATAGGTTACCAGAAAATTTACGTTGTTTATTAGTTGGTCCTGCCGGCAATAAAAAAAAATATCGTAATAGAATAGAAGAAAAAATAAGAGAATTTAAGCTAGGTGGGGTTGTTCAAATCATAGATAATTGTAAGGATATTGGTTCAGCTTATATGTTGACAGATGTAGTTATCTCGGCTTCCTTAAGGCCAGAGGCCTTTGGAAGAGTAGTTGCAGAAGCACAGGCAATGGGAAGGCCGGTTGTAGCTCCTAACCATGGTGCTGCATCAGAAATAATCAAGAAGGATGTTACAGGCTGGCTATTTAAACCTGGTAATGCAACATCACTTGCAGAGGCTTTGGAAAAAGCTCTATCTATATCTCAACTTGAGAGAGAAAGCCTAGCATCTATTGCTAGAGATAATATAAAAGATAAATTTACCGTATCTCAAATGATAGATTCCACACTTGATATATATGAAAATACAATTAAGACTTATAATTTAGGTCTTCAGTAAAAAAATTTAATTTTTCTAGTTTCAATTAAAAGGACTTGTATGGTTTTAGTTAGTTTGCCAGATGGAAGTGAAAGACAATATACTGATAGAATATCTGGTTATGATTTAGCAAAGGATATTGGTCCTGGCTTGGCTAAAAGTGCAATAGCCATGTCTGTTAATGGTGTTCAAAGAGATCTGGGAGATATGATTGAGTCTAATAGCTTAGTTTCAATTATAACAATTGATTCTGATGAAGGCTTAGAGATTATGCGTCATACCATTGCCGCTCAAGTTCTTGCATTAGCTATCAAGAGACTTTATCCCAACTCAAAATTAGCTATTGGTCCAACAATTGAGAATGGATTTTATTATGATGTTTTAACTGAGCCAGCTATTTCTTTAGAAGACTTATCTAAAATTGAAAAAGAGATGAATAATATTGTCCAGAAGAAATCAAAAATAGAAAAGACTTTGCATACAAAGTCAGAGGCTATAAATTTTTTTCATGAGAATAGTGAGAATTATAAAATTCAAATTATTGAGGATTCTGGCCAGGAAAAAGATTTTCAAATATATAAAAATCAGGATGCCCAATTTATAGATTTGTGTAGAGGCCCTCACCTTCCAAGCCTTTCTCATATAGGGTCATTTAAATTAACAAAGGTAGCTGGCGCATATTGGAGGGGTGATTCAAATAATGAAATGTTTACACGTATCTATGGTACAGCATGGAGAAATAATAAGGAATTAAAGGCATATCTAAGCCAATTAGAAGAAGCAGAAAAAAGAGACCATAGAAAAATTGGGAAGCAAATGGATCTCTTTCATCTACAAGAGGAAGCCCAAGGCTCAGTTTTTTGGCATCCTCGGGGGTACGTAATATGGTTACAATTAGAGAATTATATAAGAAATAAATTATCAAAGTCTGGTTATGAAGAGGTTAAAACCCCTCAGTTAATTAGTTCTCGTTTTTGGGAAAAGTCTGGCCACTGGTCAAAGTTTAGAGAAAATATGTTTGTGGTACCTGATGTTGTTCCAAATGTTGAGGAAGGAAAGCCAATTATTTCATCACAGGGTAAAATGTTAGCTATAAAACCAATGAATTGTCCTGCGCATGTTCAAATTTATAATTCCGAAATTAGAAGTTACAAGGACCTTCCCATCAGGCTTGCTGAATTTGGCTGTTGTCATAGAAACGAGCCTCATGGTGCGTTACATGGATTAATGCGTGTTAGGCAAATGACACAGGATGATGCGCATATTTTTTGTAGAGAAGATCAGGTAACAGATGAAACTATTGCATTTTGTGATCTCTTAATGTCGGTATACAAAGATTTAGGTTTTAATCAGGTAGAGGTAAAGTTAGCAACCAGGCCGGATATTAGGGCAGGGGATGACTCTGTTTGGGATAGAGCTGAAAAGGCACTTGAGGATGCTGTAAAAGCGACCAATTTGAGCTATGAAATTATACCTGGCGAAGGTGCTTTCTATGGTCCAAAACTTGAATTTCATCTTAAGGATGCAATTGGGAGGAAATGGCAATGCGGAACCATTCAACTCGATTTCGTATTACCCGATAGATTAAGTGCTTCTTATATAGGCGCAGACGGAAACAAGCATAAGCCTGTAATGCTTCATAGAGCAATTCTTGGTAGTCTTGAGAGGTTTATTGGAATCTTAATAGAAAGTTATGCAGGCAAGTTACCTTTATGGTTGGCACCTGTTCAGGTTGTTGTTGCAACAATTACATCTTCAACTGATAGCTATGCCAAACAAGTCTATTCCATTCTTGAAGCCTCAAAAGTGAGAGTTAATTTAGACCTAAGGAATGAGAAGATTAATTATAAAATTAGAGATCACTCCAATCAAAAAATACCTATAATTGCAGTTGTTGGTGAAAAAGAGTCAGATAATAATAAAGTTGCCTTAAGGAGACTGGGGGGTAAAAATCAAGAAATAGTTTCAATTGAGGATTTTGTAAAAAATATTTCTCAAGAAATAAGGGCTCCAGATTACTAATTTATATAATATTTTAGATTCTTTTGAAAATTGAGTGGTAATTTTAGTTAATTATTAATAAAGTTCATTTTTAGAATCATTTATAAGGAGATTTTTCAATAGTAAAAACTATGTCAACATCTTCCCCCCCATCAAAAGATGGGCCGCGGGTTAATGAAAATATAGACGTTCCAGAGGTTCGTTTAATTGGTGCCGATGGTGAAAATATCGGTGTAGTATCAGTCCAAGAGGCAATACAGAAATCAGAGGAAGTAGGTTTAGATTTGGTTGAAATTTCTCCAAATGCCAGCCCCCCTGTTTGTAAAATATTGGATTTAGGTAAATTCAAGTATGAATTACAAAAGAAACGAAATGAAGCAAAGAAAAAGCAAAAAGTAATTGATGTTAAAGAGATTAAATTGAGGCCTAATATAGAAGATCATGATTATGAAGTTAAAATGCGAAGCATGCATAGGTTTTTACTGGACGGAGATAAGGTCAAGATAACAATGAGATTTCGTGGAAGAGAGATGAATCATCAGGAGATTGGTGTAAATCTTCTAAAAAGGGTAGTCGATGATACTGAGAAAGTAGCCAAAATTGAACAAGAAGCAAAAATGGAGGGAAGGCAGTTGGTAATGGTTATGGCTCCAAGATAGATTTTTACTTCTATTAAGCCGTATAACTTGCAAAGATCTTACTCTCCTTGTATAAACCAGCCTTCTTACTAATGATTTATGAATATTTGAGCCATTTCGGCAGTGATAGGGTTTTTAGATATGCCTAAAATGAAAACAAAGAGCTCTGCTAAGAGACGCTTTAGAGTTACAGGAACCGGAAAAATTCTTGGAAATGTAGCCTATAAAAGGCATTGTCTTGGATCAAAGCCCCAAAAGATGAAACGTAAGGCAAGGGGGACCTTTGTTTTGGCTGATTCTGACGCAAGAATAGTAAGAAAATTTATCCCATATGGTGCCTCATAGGGAGTTGAAGGTATATGTCAAGAGTCAAAAGAGGTGTTACTTCTCACGCACGTCACAAGAAAGTCCTTACAGCAGCTAAGGGTTATAGGGGTAGGAATTCTAAGAGCTTTAGAGTTGCTAAACAGAAGGTAGAAAAGGGTCTTCAATACGCTTATCGTGACCGGCGTGTAAAAAAGAGAAGTTTTAGATCTTTATGGATTCAGAGAATCAATGCTGGGGCAAGAATCCATGGTATGTCCTATTCAACATTTATTAGTGCACTAAAACAATCAGGTATAGAGTTGGACAGAAAAATTCTGTCAGATATAGCCATTAATGATCCAAAAGTTTTTGCAGGGCTGGTTGCAAAAGCACAATCTATTCAAAGTTAATAGGCGAGCTGGGTTTAATTTGTAAAATTAAGGCACTGCGATTATTTTTCCTTTGTATTCAAAATTCTTTACTACTATGTTTTCTATTGGCCTATAAGGATGGAATTGAGATATGGAAAATCTAGATAGTTTGTTTAAAAAAATTGCAATCAAGGTTGATGAAGCAAATGATTTAAGCACTCTAAATGCTGTTAGGGTTGAGTACATTGGAAAAAAAGGTAAGGTTACGAAGTTAATGAAAGAGCTTACTAAGCTTACTCATGAAGAAAAAAAATCATATGGAAAAAGTATAAACAGTTTAAAAGTAAAGATTATAGATTCAATTGATTCTAAGAAACTTAAGCTAGAACAAAATTTAATTTCAGAGAGAATAAAAAAAGAGAAACTTGATGTTTCACTTCCAGAGAGAAGTGATGGTCCTGGATATATTCATCCCATATCTCACACAATAAATGAAGTAATAGAAATTTTTAAACCTATGGGTTTTTCAGTGGCTGAGGGGCCTGATATTGAGGATGATTTTCATAACTTTACCGCACTAAACTTTCCTCCTGACCATCCAGCAAGAGAAATGCATGATACATTTTTTTTACCTGAGTCCAACGAGGGGGAGAAGTTACTACTGAGAACACATACTTCGCCAGTTCAAATCAGAGTAATGAAGGATCAAAAACCACCCATAAGGGTTCTTGCCCCAGGAAGGACCTACAGGTGTGATTATGATATTACCCATACACCGATGTTTCACCAAGTTGAAGGCCTAGTGATTGATAAAAAAGTAAATATGGGCCATTTAAAAGGTTGTTTAATAAGTTTTGTTGAATCATTTTTTGGAGTAAATAATTTACCTGTTCGTTTTAGACCCTCGTATTTCCCTTTCACAGAACCATCAGCAGAAGTCGATATTGGTTGTCAGCGTAAGGACGGTGAATTCAAAATAGGAGATGGAGGTGAGTGGCTTGAAATTTTGGGGTGTGGTATGGTTCACCANAATGTTTTAAAAGCATGCGGGCTAGATCCAAATACCTATCAAGGCTTTGCATTTGGTTTGGGCGTTGAGAGAATCGCAATGTTAAAGTACGGGATTACTGACTTAAGAATGTTTTTTGAGTGTGATTTAAGATGGATAAAACACTATGGTTTTTCTTTTCTGGANAGTGCCGATACTTTTTATGGAAATAATTAATGAAGTTTACATTAAGTTGGTTAAGGGATCATTTAGAAACGGAAGCTTCAGTAGCTGAATTAGAAGCTGCGTTAACATCAGTTGGTTTAGAAGTAGAAGGTGTTAATAACCCAAATGAAAAGTTAGCTGGTTTTTATGTTGTAGAGATTATATCTTTTGCGAAACATCCAGATGCAGATAAATTGCAAGTGTGTAATGTGGATACTGGGGNCCAGGGCCTAAAGCAGATTATTTGTGGGGCAGGTAATGTAAAAAAAGGTTTAAAAACAATACTAGCATCACCTGGTAATAGAATCCCACAAAACGGAAATAAAATTAAAGTCAGTAAGATCAGGGGNGTAGAGAGCCAAGGTATGTTATGTTCCCCTAGTGAGCTAAACCTTCCAGAAGATTTTGACGGTATAATTGAGCTTGATAAGAGTTGTGAAAATGGAATACCTGCTTCAGAGGTTTTGGACCTTGATGTAGTATTTGAAGTAAGTCTTACTCCTAATAGAGTGGATGCGCTAGGCGTTCGGGGAGTTGCTAGAGATTTAGCTGCAAAAGGTATAGGTAAACTAAAAAAGGAGAAAACCTATGACTTTAAGCCCACGTTTAAAAGTGAATTTAAGATATCAAATCAACTGATAAAAGAAGAAGTAAACCTTTGTCCGCACTTTTCTGGGAGGGTAATAAAAGGGATAAAAAACTCCAAGAGTCCAGCCTGGCTGTCCTCGCGTTTAGAAGCAATAGGTTTAAGATCAGTTTCAGTATTAGTAGATATTACTCAATATCTTACAATTGATTTAGGTCGACCATTGCATGCATTCGACCTTTCTAAACTCGATAACTTTATAGGCCCAAGACTGGCAAATCCTTCAGAAAAAATAAATGCTCTAGATGGGAAAAATTATAAATTAGATGAAACAACTTTAGTGATAGCGGATAAAAATGGGCCTCAAGCGATTGCTGGTATTATTGGTGGAACTTCTTCTGCTTGTAGTAATGAAACTAAGGATATTTTTCTTGAGTCAGCTTATTTTAATCCAAATTCAATAGCAAAGACTGGTCGATCATTGGGAGTCTTGTCAGATGCAAGATATTGTTTTGAGAGAGGTGTAGATCCAGAATCAACTATCAAAGGGCTAGAACTTGCCACTCAAATGATTCTTGATATCTGTGGGGGACAAGCGTCTGAACTTATTATTAACGGCAAACCTCCTGAGATAAGTTTTGATATGAGCTTTAGGCTTTTTGAGATTGAGAGGCTCTCTGGGTTAGTTATTGAAAAGAAAACCGTTATTGAAATATTAGAAAAACTTGGTTTTCTAGTTACTAGTTCTACTGATGAGGTTTTAATCCTGAGGGTACCCTCGTGGAGGAGAGATATTGATGGAGAACAGGATATCGTTGAAGAAGTTTTGAGAATCTATGGATATGATAAAATTTCTTCCAAAAAACTCCCAGAGATGGATATAAGGCCACAATTATATTCTCGAGAGAGAGCCAGGGATATGAAAATCAGACGTTTTTTGGTCAGTAAAGGATTTTCTGAGGTAATTACCTGGTCGTTTTTATCAAATATAAGAGCTGAGTTATTTTCTAGAGGCGGAAGTTTAATTAAATTAAAGAATCCTATTAGTAATGACTTAGATACACTAAGGCCTTCTCTAATTCCAAACCTTATTTCCTCGGTACAGAAGAATTTAGTTAGAGGTTCTTCAGATATGAAATTCTTTGAAATAGGGCCAGTATTCAATGATCTTTTAAATAGGCAGAATCAGATTATTGGTGCGGTAAGGATAGGTAATTTTTCAAATAAATATTGGAAAAAAGACTACAGGACGGCTGATGTTTACGACGTAAAATCTGATGCTATAGATGTATTAACTTTAGCGGGTATTCCAAAAAAGAGCATTGCAACTAAACAATATAATGGAGATTCGCATGCTGCTTCTAGCTGGTACCACCCCGGCCAGTCTGGAGTTTTATGTATTGGGAAAAATATTCTTGCTGAGTTTGGTAGACTTCACCCATCTATACTCAATCAATTTGAAATTGAAGAAGATGTTTTTGCTTATGAAATATTTATAGATAATATTCCATCAGGAAAAAAACAAAAGTCATTTACTCGAAAAAAATTCTCTCCTTCACAATATCAAAGTGTTGAGAGAGATTTTGCTTTTTTAATCAATGATGATATTCCGGTTGAGGATATTCTTAAAAAAGTTTCAGGTATAGAGAAAAATTTAATTTCATCAGTTGAGCTATTTGATATGTATAAAGGAGACAAAATTGAAAGTGGTAAAAAGTCTATTGCTTTTAGTATACTTCTTGAGCCAAAGGATAAAACTATGAATGTTACTGAAATTGAAGACATATCATCCAGGATAATCAAAATGGTAGAGAACGATTTTGAAGCTAAACTCAGACATTAAGAAATATTAGCTTTTATTATGCAAGATACTAAGACAATTAGAAACTTTGCCATTATAGCTCATATTGATCATGGTAAATCTACTTTGGCTGACAGGTTGATACAATTTTGTGGTGGACTATCTGAACGCGAAATGAAGTCTCAAGTTTTAGATAATATGGATTTAGAACGGGAAAGAGGAATAACTATAAAAGCTCAAACGGTGAGGCTTTCATATAAAGCTAATAACGGGATAGATTATCAAATTAATTTGGTTGATACTCCTGGTCATGTTGATTTTGCATATGAGGTAAGTCGTTCTCTTCGTGCATGTGAAGGTTCTCTATTAGTTGTTGACTCTTCTCAAGGTGTTGAGGCACAAACTCTGGCTAATGTTTATCAAGCTATAGATGCTAATCATGAAATAGTTATAGTGTTAAACAAGGTTGATTTACCTGCAGCAGAGCCAGACAGAGTGAGAGACCAGATTGAGGATGTAATAGGCCTTGATACATCTACTTCACTAGAGGTTTCTGCTAAAACGGGTCAGGGCATTAAAGATGTTTTAGAAACACTTGTTACTAGATTACCCGCTCCAGAAGGTAATGTTAATGACTCTCTCAAGGCACTTTTAGTGGATTCTTGGTATGATACGTATTTGGGTGTTGTTATCCTAATAAGAGTTTATTCAGGTTCAATTCGTAAAGGTATGAAAATACGTATGATGTCTCAGGGAACTTCATATGATGTTGATGATGTGGGTGTCTTTACACCTAAGCCATTGAGTAGGAACGAGCTTTTTCCTGGAGAGATTGGATATATTACAGCGTCAATAAAATCTGTGGGGGATTGTAAAGTTGGTGATACAATAACTGATGAAANGAAACAAACTCAAAATCCTCTTGATGGATTTAGGCCCTCAACCCCAGTAGTCTTTTGCGGTCTTTTTCCTGTAGATTCTTCTCAATATGAGGATTTAAAATCTAGCTTAGCCAAGCTCCACCTTAATGACTCCAGTTTTGATTACCAGGCTGAAACTTCTGCTGCTTTAGGTTTTGGATTTAGGTGTGGTTTTTTAGGNATGCTTCATATGGAAATAATCCAAGAAAGGCTTTCTCGAGAGTTTGACCTAGATCTTATTACAACCGCCCCAAGCGTTGTATATAAAATTTTTCTTGTCTCTGGCGAAATACTTCAATTACATAATCCTTCTGATATGCCCGATATAACAAAAATTAAACAAATGGAAGAACCATGGGTGAAAGCAACAATTTTAGTACCAGATGAATATTTAGGGGCAATTCTAAACCTTTGTAGTGAAAAAAGAGGAAAGCAGGTTGATTTAACTTATGTTGGGTCTCGTGCGATGGCAGTTTATTCTCTTCCTTTAAATGAAATCGTCTTTGATTTTTATGATCGTTTAAAGTCTATAACAAAAGGCTATGCAAGTTTTGACTATGAAATGGACGAATACGAAGAGAGCGACCTAGTAAAAATCCAGATTTTAGTTAATTCAGAACCAGTTGATGCNTTGTCTTTTATTTCACATAGGTCTCAGTCCGAAATAAGAGGAAGGCAGATTTGTTCACGTTTAAAAGATCTTATTCCCAAGCATTTGTTTAAAATCCCTCTTCAAGCTGCAATAGGAGGTAAAATTATTGCTCGTGAGACTATTAGCGCATTAAGAAAAGATGTAACTGCAAAATGTTATGGGGGAGATATTACTCGTAAAAGGAAGTTATTAGAAAAGCAAAAAGCCGGGAAGAAAAAAATGAGACAGTTTGGTAAAGTTGAGATTCCTCAATCAGCATTCATTGACGCACTAAAAATGTCTGAGAATTAATTTATAATAAGAGTTCTTTGGATTGTTCTCTTAGGCCTAAAAATATAAAGAAGAAAAATACTTATAGGCCCTAGGAATGCCCATGCTGGCATTTTCAAAATAACATTAATTAGTTCATTAGTTTGCGTATTTACTTTGCCAATTATGTTTATAGGGTTTGTGCCCCATAAAAATGTCCATAAATCTGCTGTGGCAAGACCGTGGTAGCTCTCTGAACCAAGGGCCATGACCACATCCCCAGATAACATTACAATTGTGATGGCAAGGAACATCCAGCCAAAAAAGCGTCCAATAATCATTAACATTAACCCTGAAACTTAGTTTTTTTTATTAAGTTTATTATTTAAGTTTCTAATATATCAGTTTTTTTATAAATATCCACAGGTAAATTTAAAGATTCCCTTGACACTTGATACATATTAGGATCTCGTAATTTTTTTGGAGAGGTGGCCGAGTGGTTGAAGGCGCACGCCTGGAAAGTGTGTATGCGGGAGACCGTATCGAGGGTTCGAATCCCTCTCTCTCCGCCAGTTAATATAAAATCTTATTTCAGATTTGTACTTTTTGGAAATATTTTATGGCAATTATTAATGTAACTATGGATATACTTAAGCAGTTAATAGATTTTAAGAAAGAACGTCCTTTAAAAATCGTATCTCTTGGTTATCCTGATATTTTATGCAGTTCTGAATATATTGAAAGACTCTTTGGTCCGGATACAACAAAAGGAATAAGATATCGAAAAGATTCTGATCAAATTTTAAAATATCATGGTTATGCTAATATCCTAAATGGTCTCTATGAAAGTTATGAATTGTTTGATCAGATGGGGATTGAGTTAACAGTTTTAGATCTCAAAGAGCTTAGGGGTGGTGAAATTATAGCTGATTTTAATTACCCGATAAGTAAGGACCTCCAGAATCAGTTTGATATAGTCTATGATGGAGGGACACTTGAACATTGCTTTAATATTGCACAAGCTACAGTAAATTTTCTATCTATGGCAAAAGTAGGTGGATTTGTATATCATGCAAATCCTTTATTTATTTTAAATCATGGATTCTATAATATAAATCCAACCTTTTATAATGATTTTTATTTAGATAATGGGCATAAACTCGTTTCTCCGATTTTTGGATTAAAACAGAATTTCGAGAACATTAATGATAAGGATAATCCCAGAGTAGATGATATAAAATTTGATTTGCCATATACTGAGAGAAAAGAACTTAAGGAAGCTAATAATACATCAATACACGTTGTAATCGAGAAGACTTCAGATAAAACTCCTTTATGGCCTGTTCAGACAAAATATAAATCTTTCATAGATTAAAGAATCTTTTTTACAGGAAAAAATATTTATTAAAAATTCAAATCATAATTATTAATAATTTTAATATATTCATGTGCTAATATAATTTTTAAGTTTTTTTTAGTATTTTAATAAACTACTTTGAAATTTGATGACAACAATTTTATCAATATATGCTGGCCCACACGACGGTAATCTTTGTATACTTCAGGATGGAGAGCTACTAATAAATCTTGAAAAAGAGAGATTTACGAGAAAAAAAGAAGATGGTGGATTCACGCAAGATTTCCTTCAAAAAGCTTTTGAGGAAACAAATATTACTATTGATGATATAGATGTAGTTATTATTGACCCAAAAACTTTTCCTCGAGAAATGTATACTGATATGCTTCAGTCTCTTGAGGGTATACCCTACTACGACACCGGTAAATTATTTGCCAAGCCATATCATCAGGGGTCGGGAATATTTTTAGGAAAAAAATTTCCGGTTTGGGCTATACATCATCACCTGGCTCATGCTGCAGGTGCTTTTTTTACATCACCATTTTCTGATGCAACCGTAATCACAGGTGATGGTGGGGGATGGGGTTCTAATCACTCGGTATATGTTGCTCGTGGTGGATTTTTCAAAAGTGGTTATCATAAATGGGGAGCTTGTCTTGGTTATTGGTGGGACAAGATTCCTCTTTATTATGGGGTAAAGCAACCTGGTACTTTAATGGCCATGAGTGCTTATGGTGAAAATGATTCAATATTAAAAAATGAGCTATTGGCGCAACTTATTAGATATTCAAATTCCTCATTTCCTCAGTATTCTATCAACTATGGTGTTGAGAAAAAAGATGGAAAACCAGTTAGAATGCTTGATCCAAAGAAAAAAGGAGACGCTAATCTTGCTTTCGCTCTTCAATCCTTAACCGATGATGTATTCACAGGTTGGTTTGCTCAGGCTATGAGAACTGGTTCAAAAAATATATGTTTTGGAGGGGGGCTAGCCTTGAATTGTATTTCTAATAGTAGGGCAATGATTAACTCAGGAGCCGAAAATATTCACGTACCTCCCAATCCTAATGACGCAGGTTTAGCTTTGGGCGCAGCATTAGCTTATCATTATTATATTCTTAACAATAAGTATGAGCCAAGCTATTTCTCACCATACAATGGTATAAAATATAATGATGCAGATATTGACGAAGCAATTAACTATGCAAAAAGTATTTCTAAAAATATAAAAGTTAGAAAAGTTGATAATGACGATATATCTACTTTATTGGCAGAAGGCAATATAATTGCAAGGTTTTTTGGTAGGTCCGAGTCAGGTCCTAGGGCACTAGGACATCGCTCCTACATTTCACGTCCGGATATTCCAAAATTAAGAATGATAATGAATGGTATAAAGAAAAGAGAATGGTACAGACCATTCGCTCCTATTGTTTTAGCAGATGAAGCAGAAGTGTTATTTGAACAAGTTGTAAACAATTCATATTATATGAATACATCTACAGTGGTTAAAAAAGAATGGCGTGAGAGATTAGCGGGGGTCCTACATGCTGATAATACCACTAGGCCTCAATTTATAGACAGTAATGGGTGTGAAGATCTTTTTGAACTTCTTGTAAAGACATATGAAAAAACCGGTATTCCTGCAATTCTTAATACATCATTTAATATTAAAGAGCCACTGGTTGAAACCCCGCTTGACGCTATAAAAACTTTTATTAACTCATCTGATTATGTAAAATATCTACAGATTGAAGAATTATGTTTAGAAAAGTAATTTTTTCGGAGAAACTCATTGGCAATTTTAGATATTCATCTTGATGTTCTTAAAAAAATTAAATCTCTCAAGGGGCAGGGACCAATAAAGATGGCATCGCTTGGTTATCCTGATTTGTTATGTAGCAAAAAATCTATTTCAGATTTATTTGGACCAGACCTTATAAATGACTTAAGTTTTAGGCCTGATTCCGAAAAAATATTAAGATGGCATGGTTACGAAAATATTTTGCCGGGCGTATATGAAACTTCCCAATTTTTTAGAACTATAGGAATTGAGTTGATAATTTTAGATATCACACAAATTAGGGGCGGTGAAATTATTGTTGACTTAAACTATCCCGTTCAAAAAAGCTTGGAAGGGGGTTTTGATATTATTTTTGACGGAGGAACTATTGAGCATTGTTTTAATATTCCTCAAGCAATGGTCAATATTTTGTCAATGCTTAAAATTGGTGGCTACATATATCATTCAAATCCACTTGTTATATTAAATCATGGATTTTATAATTTAAATCCAACTTTTTATAGTGATTTCTATATTGATAATGGCCACAAGCTCGTGACACCAATATGTGCTATACAGAGAAATATCGAAAATAAAGAGGATAAAGATAATGCTACTGTGAGCATACAAGTTTTTGAATTGCCAAACACCAAAAGGTTTAACTTACCAAATGATAGAGAGGATATAAGTGAGTTTTCTATTCAGGTGGTAGCTGAGAAAACTTCAAATAACTATCCTTCTTGGCCAGTCCAAACAAAGTATAAACGACAAGAGCTTAGATGAATTTTGGAGATCATCAGATAAATTAAATTGTATCAAGGCAATAAATTTTAAATTCAAATTTAAATACTACCTTAAGATTCATGTAATTTTGTGTCTGAAGTAGCATTTATATTTAAAGTTCTTGTGAGCTGTGCTTTCAAGAGAATCACTTAAAAAACACTTAAATCCCTTCTCTTTCAACACATGCTCATGTATTGGGTTTTGGTATAAGTAAAAGATAGATGAGAAGTATTTACTTGAGATCTCCAATGATTCTCTGAGTATATTCTCTCCGTACGAATTTTTGTTAAAAATAAAAAGAGTGATATCTTCTTTGTTAAGTTTTTTTTCATTTATTAGTTTCTCTAAGAAGATGGTCCAATTATCTGTTTCAACTTCTCCATGAAAAACAAAACCCTTTGATTCATTAATAGTATTTTTCTTAATTTCTTCTCCAAATGCTGCTTTGTAGTTTTTGAGAGACAATGAAACAAGTTCCTCATCTACCTCTACACCTCCACAGAAGTCAAAGTGTGACATTTCTCCAGCTTGAATAATAGTTTTTCCTGCACCACACCCAAGGTCAATGAAGATAGTTTTCCTTTGGTAATTTGTATATCTTACGGCAGAGGTATAGTAGTCGAAGCTTAATCTCAACATTTCTTTTGATACACATGAATATACAGGTGCATAAAACATATATTGGTCATTTGCATAATTATTTGTTTTAATTTTACTGGTTTCTACACCCCGACGGTAAAAATCAAAAAGGTCAACCTCCGTAATGGTATCCCAGACTCTTTTTAGTCCTATAATGCCCCCACCATGGTATTTGAAGATTTTAAAGTATTTTTCCAATTATTTAGCTTTCTTTTTTGATAACAATAATATGATAAAAAATATTTTTTAAAATAATGATAGTTAATTTAAACATGTATTATTCTCTATGAATATAGTTGGTGTTAATCTTAGAAAAATAATTTATATCACTTTTTATCCAATCCAATACTCTTTCAATTCCATTTTCAAGTGTTACACTTGGGCTCCAGCCAAGTTTATCAATAATATATTCAGAGTCTAATAAATAAAATTGATCCTTACCAACCCTATCCTTGCTGACTTCATACAAATCTTCATATTTGATTTGTAGTAAATCACCAATCATTCTAACGAGTTCTTTTATTGTAATACATTCCTTTGGAGATATGTGGTACGTGTTCCCCACTTCACCGTTGTTAATGATTTTGAAGATTGCTGAAGAAACGTCTTCCATATGGATAAACGCTCTACTTGAGAGACCCCCACCATGAAGAGGAATCTTTTTTCCAGTTAATGCAAATAGTATTGTTTTAGGAATAATTCGATATAGTTGTTGTCCTTCACCATAGATGTTTGCTGCTCTTGTGAAAATTACTGGAAAGTTGAAGTTTTCGTGCCATAGCTTAGCCATCATATCTCCAGCAGCGCGAGAAACAGCATAGGGAGTGCTTGGGTTAAAGTTAAAACTTTCTTTAATCCAGCCTTCAGTAGAACCATAAACTTCGGGTGTGCTAAAATGTATATATTTTTCCAAAAAATCAAATTGAGCCAATCCTTTTATTAAGGTAGTAGTGCTTTCAATATTTGTTCTCATCCAATGTTCAGGATTTTTCCAGCTTTCACCAACCATACTCTGGGAGGAAAAGTTGACTACTATGCGGGGTTTCAATTTTTCACATGTGGAAAAGAAATTATCTAGGTTTTTATTTATATCAACTTGTTCAAAAGTAAATTTTGATTGGTTTTTATTCCACTTGTAAGGTAAAAATTGTTCATCGGGTGGAGAAGAACGGCTAAATCCATATGTCTCTAGGCCTTCTTTAATGCAGTGTGCAACAAAGCTAGATCCTCCAAAACCTGAACTTCCGAGAACAAAAATTGGTGAGCTAATCATTCTTTCCCTCTTTTAGTTTTTCTAGTGCTAAAGACGATGAATAAACTTCTTCTTGAGTAAAGCAAATTTCTATGGAGTTTTTTTGGGAAAAAACCTGTTCATTCTTAAAGTTAGGGTTGGTGCCTTTTTCCATAGTCATATATTCTTGTCCCTTGAAGAATTTGTTTGGCCTTATAAGGTCTAGAACTTCAATTGCAGATGCGTATTCGCTTATAAATGAAAAATTTACACATGACAAACCAGCAATGACTTCAGCTCTCTGATCGCTCTTAAATATGGGTCTATCTTCGCCCTTATTAATGAATCTATCCGCGGTTATAGAAACAATCAAAATATCACATTTTGATGCAGCAGACTCTAGATGACGCAAGTGTCCAAAATGGAAAATATCAAAGCACCCATGACACAAGCCAATTACTTGTGATTTTTTCTTTGCATTGTTAATTACCTTTAGCAATTTTTCTTTTGAAATAGGTTTTGAGGGTGAGATAGGTACATTTTTTAAAATTGTCATAGTATCTTCAATTCTTCCTTTAAGAGTAAAGCATCATCAAGATTAGAAAAAACTTTTAGGGGAGAAAATTTTTTTTTCAAAATCATTCCTTCGCTTCTATCTAAACCGATAGCTTTATAGGGCTTGTGCTTATTAACCATATGAAGAGCTTCATATGAGTCTTCAAAGACTAAGCATTTGGAAAATTTTATATTTAAACATTCTGCAATTCTTAGAAATATATCTGGTTCAGGTTTTGAGTTGAGACCAAGTGTGTCTATATCATTTCCGTCAAGAATAAAATCAAAAAGATTATATATTTTAAGTTTTCTTAGGATATGAGACGAGTTCTTACTTGATGTAGCAAGTCCGATTAATATATCATTTTCCTTTAGTATTTTTATTAACCTTAATGAGTCGTCAAAAAGCTTTATACCTTCACTCTTAAGGATTTCAAGAAATAGTTTATTTTTTCTGTTACAAATGCCGTTCANNGTGCCTAAAGTTGTGTCATCTTTTTCNCCTTCGGGCAATTGAATATTTCTAGATTTAAGAAAAGTTATGACACCATTTTTCCTTGTTCGTCCATCTACATAAGACTCATAGTCATCTGGCAGGATAAACTTATGTATTAATTTATTATTTTCAGTATTCCAATGCTCTATGAATGCATCAAAGCTTTTTTTCCAAGCTTTTTCATGAGTCTTTCTTGTTTCTGTGATAACTCCATCCATATCAAAAATAGCAAGTCGATAATTAAGTTTATATTGTTTGACATTCATATTGGTAAATTAAAATAATTTCTTAAAATGATAAGAGCCAGGATAATTGATCTGCTCTAACTGTTTTATCCACCACTCTTTTGGCCTAATTGTTTTATGAGTATTATCCCATTTTTTCATTAAATTTGCACCTTCGTTATCATCCGCATATTGAATTTCGAAAAAAATATTAGATCCTTTTGTAACCCTGATACACTCACGAGCTAGTTTAATAGCATTTTTTTCATCTAGGTGTGGTAGAACTTCTTTTGAGAAAACAAGGTCAAAAGTATTATCATCAAAAGAAAGGGTTGAGGACAAATTCAGCTGTAGCCTTTCTCTGATTTGAATTGGTGAATTTTTTATGGCATATGAACTTGCATCAACACCGTAAACATCAAAGCCTTTTTTGTAAAATTCATAAAGTATGTAGCCTTTTGCACAACCAACTTCTAAAATTTTTGATTTTTCAGGTAAAGAAAAGTGNTTGATAAATTCAATAATAGAGTTTTCATAACGTCCATCATATGAATAACCCCCATATCCGACACCAAACTTCTCATTATCAAAATAATCAAAACCGTAATCATTAAAGTCAGAGAAGTCGAGTTTTGATATCTCTGCTTTCTTTACTTTNTCTGTTCTTTCTGTAATGGACCTATGTGNTGTGGTCTTAAATAAATTATATTCAATCATAGTTTTTTTGAGTAATAATAATTTATTAATCTGTAAAGCAAATAGTATGGAAAAACTAGTTAAATCTAGAAATTCTTTGCAGCTTTTAAGTATTCTTTTTTGAGCGTTTCAAAGGAAGAGTCTTCCCAAACTAATCTCTGGTTTTGACCTAACCATGGATAATTTCCACCTATTGGAAAACCGTTATGTTTTTCCCAGAAGCCTTTACCATAAATACCACCTCTTAAAAGATCAAATTGCAGAAACTTGGCTTCAGAGAAGTAGAGCAATGAGGACGGACCGTGGCTNCTCACAAAATTTAATTTTGCACCACAACATAATGCAATCCTTAAATCAATATCAAATGCTGCAGGTTCAAATACTACCCAAGGTACCTTTGTGTATTCTCTCGATCTAAAACAATCTTCCTGATCTGGAACAACAACAACTGTATGACCCTGAGCTACTAAATATTCATAAAACTTAAACCATTCGCTAATATCAACGTTACGGTCTGGAAAATATTTACTGTACCTAATTGTCATCACAATATAATCATCTTGTAATCCAAGTTTAATCTGCCGAGTAGCATGCTCTGATCCTTTAAATATTTTAAAGTTTGCTCCATTTTCATAGAGTTCAAGAAACTGACTTGGTCGGTAAAGGTTTTTCAGGTATTTAAGACTATCTTCACTAATTTTTATATCTTTAGCATAAAATCTCTTTTGATAGTTAGAAGGGAAATCATACTCTTGACCATTCTCTCTGGTATAATCTTTTAGTATTTTAATATCAGATATTGTATTTAATATTGAGCAACATCCAAGTACAATGCTCTTAATTCTCCACCATTTCTCATCATCTTTCATAGCCTTATCTCTTGGTGTGTGGCTTCTGAAGCCATCTGCTCGTATAGTAAGATCAATAAGAGAATTTTTGTGGGTGAGCTGTCTGACTGCTTCTGCATGCACAAGATAATGGCCAAAATCATATGTAGTGGGGCTTAGGTTGAGGTCATACATGACTTTAAAATTATTATTTTTCTCTGAAATCATAGCAATATACTCAATTAGTTTTTTTTAATTTCATATAATTTTACAATTCTAGAAATTCTTTGCAGCTTTTAAGTATTCTTTTTTGAGCGTTTCAAAGGAAGAGTCTTCCCAAACTAATCTCTGGTTTTGCCCTAGCCATGGATAATTTTCCCCTACCGGAAAACCATTATGTCTCTCCCACCAAGATTTCTTGATAATTCCACCTCTTAATAGGTCAAATAAAAGAAACTTAGCTTCAGAGAAGCATAGTAACGAGGATGGCCCATTGCTGCTTGCAAAGTTTAATTTTGCGCCACAGCACAATGCCATCCTAAGGTCTACATCAAACGCTGCAGGTTCAAATACTACCCAGGGAAATTTAGTATATTCTCTTGATCTAAAACAATCCTCCTGATCAGGGATAACAACAACTGTATGACCCTGAGCTACTAAATATTCATAAAACTTAAACCATTCGCTAATATCAACGTTACGGTCTGGAAAATATTTACTG
>NZGX01000041.1 GCA_002691085.1 Rhodospirillaceae bacterium
AACACCAGCCATATTTATTATAAAAAGAAAAAAACCAGAAATTATTGCCCTTAATCTGTTTGGTGTGATTATTTGCAACGCAGCAGTAGCTGCTCCCCATGGAAAGCTTGCAAAAAAAGTTAACCCCGCAAAACTAAAAAGTGCTAAATATGGATTTGACAAAAGAGGTGAAATTACTCCAAATGGCAGGGTAAATAATATACCAATTAACCCTGTTCTAACTTCAGCATCTTTGAAACCATTATCTCTCAATTTACCACATACAACTCCTCCACTCATTACACCCAGCAAACCAAATATTATAACCAGCAAGCCATAACTAGAACCTACTTCACTTGGCGACCACTGAAAATTCCGAATAAAGTGACTGGGTATCCAAGCAGCAGTTCCAGCCCATATGAATGCATAAAAAGAAAAACCACAAAAATGATATATATATGCCTTGGGCCTCACTCTTATGTAAGACACCGCCATATTTAAATAAGACACTAAACCATTTTTATCACTTTTTTCAGACCCAAAGCCTAATCGTTGTGGTTCCGGTATGGTGGTTAACCATATTGCTAGTATGATACCTGGTAAACCAACAATAATGAAAGTCACTCTCCAAGGCTCAAGATAACCTATTAATGGTAAATTAATACCTGGCGTAAGATCAATAAGAAATCCAGCTATTACAAGGGCAAGGCCTGAACCAATAAATAATCCTGTATTGTAAAAGCTTAGTGCCTTGGATAACTTTTCTGATCTAAAATAATCAGATAATAAAGAATAAACTGCTGGAGACAAAGCTGAAGTACCAATTCCAAGTCCAACTCTTGCAAAAAACATCTGCAAAAAAGAATTACAAGCCCCAGTTAATATAGCTGCTAAACTCCATACATACGTACTTAGTCTAATAATCTTAATTCTATTACCTCTATCAGCTAGCCACCCCATTGGTATTCCAAGAAATGTATAAAATATTGCAAAAGCAAATCCATGTAAAATGCTAAGCTCAGTATCAGATATACCTAATGTTAGCTTAATAGGATCAACTAACAGTACTAATATTGTTCTATTAATATAAGTAAAAATATATACAGCTACCAAAGCTGATAAAACATACCATGAATAGTTTTCTCTTGGATATTTACCAACTTCAATACTCATATAAATCCATTCCAGTTTTCAACAAATAGCAGAACGCTAGTAAAAGTACTTAATCTAATGTTAATCTCATTCAACCAAGATAACATAAAATGCTCATAGAATATGTCTTAAAGCTCTACAGTCTATTAGAAAGTTATGTCAGATATAGAATACTATTTTAGTAAGTATTTAATATAAGTAAATATTGTAGTGTAAAAAAGTTACATAGAATCAATATAAATAAACTTAATGATATTGGACGAGGATTTAAACTCCTCTCATAGTAAGAGTTATGATAAATTTTCTTAAATTTTCCTTATTATATTTTAATATTATTTAAGAAATAATCAGTTGTGTAAGGGTGTGTAATAATAGTTTAACGAAAATACTATTTTATCTATCTATAGTTTTGCAGAAACCACCACTCATTAAATTCAAATTATGCACCCATGTCTAAAGCATCCTTCTTTATTGATTCCAATGATTGTTTTTCCACAAATAGCACATAGCAAATAATCATCTACTCTTTTTGTTGCTTCTTTATAAATTTTAGTCGTGCAGCGTTATTATAACATGTTTAGTTGGCACTAGATAAGTAGCCGAACTTAGTAATTTATTTATATTATTATAAGGGATGGTAGCGGAGGAGGAATTTGAATCCCCGACCTTCGGATTATGATTCCGCTGCTCTAACCAACTGAGCTACTCCGCCATATTTGTAAGATACCACATAGGAGTTTTTTTTGTAAATCATAAAAATTTTATAAAGAAGTGCCAATACTACCTAATACTTCTTTTTTGTTATGTGGGATAAAGTCAAAATTATCCTTTTCAATCCATCCACCACCCAAAACTCTGTCTTCTTTATAAAACACACAAGCCTGTCCTGGAGAGACCCCAAATAAAGGCTTATCAAAATAAACTTTAATTTTCCCTGTATTTGAGTCACTCCTAATACTTGCACTAATGGGCTCTTGTGTATTTCTTACTTTAACATCTATATCAAAAGACCCCCCAAGCACAGACCCTTTATCAATAAGCCAATTTACATTTCTTAAAGAAATTTGATTTTTTGCAGTCGCATGCTTAGGACCAACTATAATTGTATTTTTATTTCTATCAATGGCTACAACGTAAAGAGGGTCTTTTAAACCTCCAACTCCAATGCCTCTTCTTTGCCCAACCGTAAAGTTCTCAATTCCAGAATGATCACCGACCTCTTCACCATATATATTTACAATTTTACCTTTATTACTTGATTTATTCTCTTGTTTTTCTATAAAGTCTTTATACTTTCCATTTGTTACAAAACAAATGTCCTGGCTATCAGGCTTATCAGCAACATTTAGACCGTATTTTAATGCAAGTTCTCTGGTCTGTTCCTTATTATATTCTCCCAAAGGAAAAGATAAATATTCAAGCTGGTTGATTGTTGTTGAAAAAAGAAAGTAGGACTGGTCTTTAGATTTATCCTTTGCCCTATACATCCTGACCTGATTATCTTTAATAATTTTCTGGATATAATGACCTGTTGCTAAAAAGTCTGCGCCTATTTCTCTAGAGGCACTGATTAAGTCACTAAATTTAACTGTTTGGTTACATAAAATACATGGGATCGGCGTTTCGCCTGATTTATAGGCCTCAATAAAAGGACTTATTACTTGATCATGAAATTTTTTCTCATAATCTAGAACGTAATGAGGGATTCCAATTTTATCAGCAACATATTTTGCATCATAAATATCTTGACCCGCGCAACATGATTTAGAACTTTTTTTTTCTTGATTGTTATAGAGTTGCATTGTTAAACCAAAAACTTGGTATCCTTGATTGGACAATATTGCAGCCACAACTGAACTATCCACCCCACCAGACATAGCAACTGCAACTTTGATATTATTATGTGTTGATTTCATATTCATGAGTAAATAAAAATTAGCTTAAAAGTTACATTTCATAATAAGTTATAAATATTTGATGGTAATTTGACTGTCAAACCATTTAAATCTTTAGTAATTACTATTTGGCATCCTAAACGTGAAGTATTTGTTAAACCATAAGTTAAGTCTAACATATCCTTTTCTTCATCACTTGTTGCAGGTAGCTTAGAGTACCACTCTTTATCTACAACTATATGACATGTTGCACAAGCCATTGAGCCCTCACATGCACCTTCTATGTCAAGACCATTAGATTGAGCAACATCTAATAATGTTTGGCCGGAATAAGCATAAACAGTTTTTACGGAGCCCATATCACTAATAAAATTTACAATAATTTCTTCCATATATATTATTAATTTATAGAATATTTTTAATTAAAAATTTGACCATATTTCGAGAAAGCCCTCAAGTTCTTCCCATTTTGTCTCAGGTCCCATACTTACCCTTATAGCACATTTTGCAATTTTATCATCAACTCCCATTGATAAAAGTACATGACTAGGAGAAATCTTACCCGAAGAACATGCTGATCCAGCACTTACAGCATATCCCTCAAGATCAAGCCTTATCACTTGAGTTTCGCTTGAAATACCAGGTAAAGCAATGCAAGTGGTATTTGGTAAACGTTCAATCCCATCCCCAAAAATCACTGCGTCTGGTCTTTTTTGTAATAATTTTTCTTCAAACCTAATCCTTAATTTGTCAATTTCTTCCGAATTATAATATTTAGGTAATTTTTCCAATGCAATCTTTAGACCTAAGATACCCTGAGTATTCTCTGTCCCCGCCCTCTTAAATCTTTCCTGACCACCTCCAGCGTAAAGTGGATTAAAATCAACTATTTCTCTTGAAATTAAAGCCCCGACACCCTGAGGACCACCAAATTTATGAGCTGAAATTGAGATAAAATCTAAACCAAGAGAATTAATGTCAAAAGAAAGTCTTCCAAATGCTTGGGCAGCATCTGAAAAAATAAGTCCATTGTACTTATGAACTAAATCTGCTGTTTCCTTTATCGGCTGTATAATTCCTGTTTCATTATTAGCGAACATAAGTGATACAAGAACCCTAGAACTATATTTCTGGAGAACATGTTCTAGGTTTTCTAGATCAATTTGACCATTGGGTAGAACTTTCAAGTGATTCTTTGAAGGGACATTATCTAACACAGAAGGGTGCTCAATTGATGTACACAAAACACTCTCTACGGTACCACTTGATACAATACCATTGATAATTAATGCATTTGCTTCTGTTGCTCCCGAAGTGAAAAATATATTTTCTTCCTTAGCACTAAGGAATTTAGCGAGAGATCTTCTACAACTATTAACTAAAGATCTAGAATGTCTGCCTGCAAAATGAATTGAAGAAGGATTCCCGAAAAAGAGCTCTCCATTAGAATATAAGTCAGCTATTTCATTTATAATAGGAGAAGTAGCATTGTAGTCGAGATAAACTTTTTTAGGAGTCCCTGTCATAACCCCCTATTATAACATTTACTCAGCAGCTTGGGATGCAGTTTCTGTAGTATCGTCAATAAAAAATGTAGAACCGTTAATAACTTGTTCCAATGTAACATTCCTGTAGAGTTCGATTGTTCTGCCTATCATTACTTTCCAAAAAGCATTTATTTTATCAATTTTAGTAATTTTACCGGAATTACTTCCTGGATTTTCAGTACTATCGTCGATTGCAAGAAGAACCTCAGCAATAGTTATATCACCTGGTTCCTTTGCCAACACGTACCCACCACCAGGACCTCTAACTCCCTTAACTAAACCTTTATTCTTAAGAGAGGAAAATACCTGTTCCAAATAAGACAAGGAGATTGATTGTTCCTTCGCTAAAACAGAGAGGGACTTGGGATTTGTTTGCTTCAGGTCTGCGAGCATTGTTAATCCATTAAGAGCAAGTTCAGCTTTTGTACTAGGTCTCATAATTTTATCCTAAACATAAGGTTTTTTGTAATATACTCAGTTTTACGATTTATACTTAATAATAGATCATAAAAACCAATAGTTTTATTGATATTAATAAAAAAACATTAATAATTAATATTATATTTGAAAATAAGTTTGTTAGAGAATAGAAATATAAGCTAACTTAGCTAACCAAACTAATACTTAAAATTATCATTTTCTAACAGAACTTGGACTTCCATAATGCCAGAAATAATCATAAGCGGCCCTGAAGGGCGACTTGAAGGACGATATAAACACTCAGAAGACCCAAAATCACCTCTTGCAATAATTCTTCACCCCCACCCTCAGCATGGCGGTACAATGAATAATAAGATAGTATATAATTTGTACTATATCTTCGTAAAAAGAGGATTCTCAGTTCTTAGATTTAATTTTAGAGGTGTTGGTAAATCACAAGGTGAATTTGATAATGGGATTGGAGAACTTGCAGATGCTGCTGGTGCACTAGATTGGATGCAATCAATAAAACCAGGTGCTAAAGAGGTTTGGGTTGCAGGTTTTTCTTTTGGAGCATGGATAGGAATGCAATTATTAATGAGAAGACCTGAAGTTGAAGGTTTTATCTCAGTTGCTCCACCAGCAAATATGTACGATTTCTCTTTTCTTGCCCCTTGTCCATCTGACGGACTGATTGTTCACGGTAGCGAGGATGACGTTGTTCCAATTTCTTCTGTAGAAAAACTTAATTCAAAACTAGGTCTTCAAAAGAACATAAATATAACATATTCAATAATTAAGGGAGCTAACCATTTTTTCCAAAGTAACATGGAAGACCTTACCAACACAGTTGAGGATTATTTAGAACTAAAGAAACACCATCAGATATCTAAAAAGTAAACTAGTCATTATAAAATATTTTTCCTCCTAATGTTGGTTCCTTAACTCCTGTTGTATTAGGAAAAGTGAGGGGATAATTTTTCAAAGACCTAACGGCAAGATAAGCAAAGGCATTAGCCTCTAGCATATCGCCATCAAAATTAAGTTCATCTATCATCATTATCTTTGAGGATAAGTTTTGTTTCAGGATTCTAATAATTGTATTATTTTTTCTTCCCCCTCCAGACAAATATATATCTTTAGGGGGTGTTGGACATTGATTAATACCATAAATAATAGACTTTGCAGTAAAAGAAGCTAAAGTAGCTGCTCCATCTTCAAGGTTTAAGTTACTTAAACCATTAAATGAAAAATAGCCCCTATCAAGGCTTTTTGGATAAGACTTGAGGAAGAATTCATCATTAAATGCTTTAGTTAACCATCTTTCATTACTTTTACCTGTTGAGGAAATTTTTCCATTCTTATCATAACGCTCGTTAGTATAAATTGATATCCACTCATCAAGTAAACAATTTCCTGGACCTAAATCAAATGCTATTATGTTTTCTTCTAAATTATTGATCCAAGTTATATTTGAAATCCCTCCTATATTTATAATTGCAACTGGATAACTTATATTGTTAAATATTGCTTTATGAAAAATTGGAGTAAGAGGAGCACCTTCTCCACCATTAACTATATCGTTGAGTCTAAAGTCTCCAACTACAGGAAGATTCATTTTTTTTGATATCAAGGACGAATCTCCAATTTGCTGAGTAAAGCCATCATTGGGAGAGTGTATAACTGTATGCCCGTGAAAACCAATGATATCAGGATACTTAAATTTATTATCTATGCCAATTGAACTTATGAGATTCTGCATTGCAATTATATGAAGTTTTGATAGTTGAAGACCAACTGTTTTATCTTTAGTAGGCTTGCCTTCTTTAATTGAAGAATCAATAACCTGTCTCAAATCCTTTCTAAAACTCTCCTGGTAAGGATAAAAAAGGGAGGGACCAATTTCATATATTTTTTTACCATCAGTTTCTATAATACCCACATCTATTCCATCTTGTGAAGTACCACTCATAAGTCCGATAGATATATAACGCCTTAAGTTATTTAGGTTTTTCCTCATTGCTCTTAATTTCTACTCATGATACGAAGAATATAATTTATAATTATTTTAGTCTCTTTATAAAGAAGAAATTATATAATGAATAATAATAACTCAAATAAGTCAGATTTGATTAATATATTAACGAATAGGGGCTTTGTTCATCAGATTACTGAAGAAAAGACTTTGGATAATCTGTTGGATAAATCACAGCTATCTATCTATAGCGGTTTTGATGCTACTGGATCGAGCCTTCACGTAGGCCATCTTCTACCTATTATGATTCTTAGATGGGCACAAAAAACAAAGCACAAACCTATTATCTTGCTTGGCGGGGGGACTACAAAAGTAGGAGATCCCTCAGGTAAGGATAAATCAAGGAAAATACTTGATGATAAAACAATAGACGAGAATATATCATCCATAAAAAATATATTTTCTAAATTTTTAAATTTTGCTGACACAGATAACAAAGCTATATTGGTTAATAATGACGAATGGCTTAAAGAGATAAATTATATAAACTTTCTAAGAGATGTTGGTAAACATTTTTCTATAAATAGAATGCTTACGATGGAAAGTGTAAAGCAAAGGTTAGAGAGACAACAACCTTTATCTTTTCTAGAGTTCAATTATATGGTCTTACAAGCATATGATTTTTTTCACCTTAATAAAAAATACAAATGCTTACTACAGATAGGTGGTTCTGATCAGTGGGGAAATATTGTTATGGGAATAGATTTAGCAAGAAGGTTATCTGGTGTTGAATTATATGGAATGACATGCCCACTACTAACAACTACGTCTGGTCAAAAAATGGGTAAAACAGAAAAAGGTGCAATTTGGCTTGACAGTAACAAACTTTCTGCATTTGACTATTACCAATTCTGGAGAAATACAGAGGATGCAGATGTAATAAGATTTTTAAAATTATTTACAGATTTACCTCTTGATGTAATAAATGAGTTCTCAAAGTTAGAAGGTAGAGATTTAAATAAAGCTAAGATAATATT
Source organism: Rhodospirillaceae bacterium (assembly GCA_002691085.1). Taxonomy (GTDB): domain Bacteria; phylum Pseudomonadota; class Alphaproteobacteria; order Rhodospirillales; family Rhodospirillaceae. Next base: position 8,006 of record NZGX01000041.1, read on the forward strand.
AGCATACGAATGTACGAAGATTCTTCATGGAGAAGATGCATCAAATAAGGCTAAAAAGACAGCGATGGAAACTTATGAAGCAAAAGGAACAGGAAGCGACCTGCCAACAATAAAAATTTCTCAAGATAGTTTAGACGCAGGTTTCTCAATCATCGATGTTCTCACTTCTCCTTTTGAAAAACCAAGTACAAATTTTTTATCTTTGTGCAACAGTAAGGGTGAAGCCAAAAGGCTAATCAAACAGGGAGGTGCTAGAGTAAACAATAAAAAGATTCTGGACGAACAATATATTCTAACAATGAATGATTTTGAAGATTCTGAAGCAAAAATATCTCATGGGTCAAAGAAACATGCAAAGGTAATAATTACAGGCCTTTAACTTTATTCTACTTTTTTTCAACTGAAAAGCTTTCACCACAACCACACCTACCTGTTTCATTAGGGTTATTAAAAACGAACCCTCTCTCCATCTTACTTTCCTTATAATCTAACTCAGAACCAAGTAAAAACATAACAGCCGATGGGTCTATGAAAAATTTAATACCTTTAATATTAATAATATCTTCTAGCTTTTTTTCTTCAGTAGCATACTCAACTTTATAAGAAAAACCAGAACAGCCAGTAGAGTCTATACCTATACGAATACCTAAAACATTACTTTCTGCATTATCAATAAGGACCCTAGCTCTATCTAGTGCCGATTGAGTAAATGTAATAGGTGAGGATCTTTTAGTTAATTCCAAAACACATCTCCAAAAATTTAAAACATATCTAATGCAACTTTAGCAACATCGGACATATTCTCTGGCGTCCATGGCGGGTCCCAAGTAATCTTTACTTTAACAATACCCACATTATCAACCAATGAAACCTTCTCGGCAATTTCACCTGGTAATGTTCCAGCAACAGGGCAAGCAGGTGCAGTCAATGTCATTAATATCTCTACATCACCTTGTTTTGATACTAGTATATCATAAATTAACCCTAGATCATAAATATTAACTGGTATCTCAGGGTCAAAAATTTCTTTTAGTTTTTCAACCACTTCACGGTCTGATTGTATGGGAAGACAACCATCAGCTAAAGGAGTCCCCCTCTGAACTGTGTCCCCTTCTTCTGGAGGGTCCCCTTCCATTGCTTCCATCTCATATGGTGGTAACATATATTTTCTACCTAGTATCCTATTAATTACTTATATTATTTTTATTACTCAGACACTTTGTTAGCGCTTCCCAAGGCAAAGTAACACATCTTAGCCTTGCTGGATAGTTTCTCACACCTGTTAATGCTTGTAATGAAGATAATCTATTTTTCACCTCTTCATCAAAAGAATTTATAACATTAGCCAGCAACATTTGATCTTTACAAATATTACTCACCCCATCAGCTAAATCAAAAATTTTTTTTAGAGACAACCCCTTCGTAACTTCCGTCATCATTGAAGCGGATGCAATAGAAATTGCACAACCTTTACCATCAAAAAGGATATCTTTGACCACCTTTATCTCATTTACATCATTAACTAATGATGCACTTACAGTAACTTTATCTCCACATAGGGGATTCTTTTCTTTATAACAACAATCATAATCTTTCAAAACTCCTGTATTTTTTGGCATTTTTGAATGCTTTAATATAATATCCTGATATAGCTCTAAAAGATTTCTCTTGCTCTTTAATATTTCAGTCATTAAGCAAGAATCCTTTTTGCACCTTTAAGTGCATCTATAAACCTATCTATATCTTCAAATTCGTTATAAATTCCAAATGAAATTCTTGCTGTGGAATTCAGTCCAAGAATTTCCATTAATGGCTGAGCACAATGATGACCTGCACGTATACATATGCCGTAATTATCAAGTATTGTAGCCAAGTCATGAGGATGAGTGCCTTCAACAATAAAAGAAATTACAGCACATCTCAATTTCGGTGCTGGAATAACCTTTACATCATTTAAAGAGGACATCTTTTCCATAGCATAGTTAAGTAAATCTTCTTCATGCGATAAAATATCTTTAATACTAAAGCTAGAAAAATACTTTATCGCTTCTCCAAGACCAATAGCAGGAACAATAGGAGGAGTTCCTGCCTCAAATTTGGCTGGCAGGTCTGCCCACTCACTTTTAGAAAAAGTCACATTTCTAATCATATCTCCACCCCCTTGATAAGGTGGCATCTCATCTAACAATTCCTGTTTTCCATATAGAATACCAATCCCATTTGGACCATACATTTTATGACCTGAGAAAACATAAAAATCACAATCCATTTCTTTTACATCAACTTGCTGATGAACAATACCCTGACAGCCATCCACCAAAAGCCTTGAACCATTATTATGTACTAAATCTGCAATTTCTCTGACTGGAAGAATTGTACCTAAAACATTTGAAACATGAGTAAGGGATACAAGTTTAGTCTTATGGGAAAGGAATTCTCTTAACTTATCAATATTTAAAGAACCATCTTTATTTATTGGAACAACTTTCAATTCAATATCCTTTATTTCCTTTATAAGCTGCCAAGGGACTATATTTGAGTGATGTTCTAATTCAGTAATTATAATTTCATCACCTGGATTCATTAGGGAACTAAAACTATTTGCAACCAAATTTATTGATTCAGTTGCGCCTTTAGTAAATATTATTTCTTTTTCTGAATCAGCATTAAGAAAACTCCTAACAATTGACCTTGATTCTTCAAAATCAGAAGTTAGATTTTCACTTAACGAATATGCACCTCTATGAACATTTGCATAATGATAAAGATAATATTTTGATATAAAATCAATCACCCTCTTAGGTTTTTGTGCGGATGCAGCACTATCTAAATAGGTAAGAGTCTTTCCATCAATTTCCTCTTTAAAAATTGGAAAACTATCTCGAATATCTGAAACAGAAAAGTTTGTAGGGTTTTGATTTTTATCCATAGATTTGATCAGTTTAATTTAAAATATTTCTTTCAATCCAACTTCCTAGAATGGATCTTAGGTTATCCTGAATGATATCGTTTTTTATCATTAGTATTAAGTCTTCAAAAAATCCATTAATTAGCATAAACTTAGCTTCGATTGGATTGATCCCTCTACTAACTAAATAAAATAATTGATCTTCGTCTATTTCGCCAGTAGTTGCACCATGTGAGCACTGCACATTATCTGTATAAATTTCCAGCTCAGGCTTGCAATTAATTTCTGGTGTTCCACTTAGAAGTATAGCCTTGTGAAACTGACTGGCTATAGTGTTTATAGCATGCTTATTTACTTTTATCTTTCCCTGAAAAATTCCCCTTGAATTATCTTTTGCCAAACCTCTAATGTTTTGATTAGAAAAGCTACTATCAGTATCATGCACAACCTCAGAAGAGATATCAACATGCTGGTCTCTACTAAGGCAGTATAAACCACTGATGTTTGCCCTTGCTCCATTACCTTTTATATGAAGATAATTCTCCAACCGTGTCAACCTACCCCCAAGACACATGAAGAAACTATTATATACAGAATTATTACTTAAACTGATTTCTGCCCTTCCAATATGACTTGCTTCGGGATCCTGATCAATAATGCAAAAGTGGTCTAAATAAGCCTTATCCTTAAGAAGAATTTCGCATAATGGATTCGTTAAATATACCTCATTCGATATACCAAAATGTCTTTCCGTTATTGAAGCATATGCACCATCTTCAAGTATAATTTGAAATCGTGGGTGCGTTATGATGGCATTATTTTTTGCGTTAGAAATTGATACGATATTTATATTTATGTTTCCCATTTCTTTTTTTATTTTCAATAAACCTGCTGATTTGAATAAATATAAATTGAGAGATGATAGTACTGAAGAACCTGGGGAAACTATTCTACCAAAACTGCACCCATATCCTTCTTGATTGGGATTCTCCTTATTGATTTGATTAAAAAAGGCGTCACTTTCAATAAGCCCATTAGAAGAAAGACAAGAAGAGAAATGTCCATTTATAAAAAATAAATTTATTGAATCAGGTCTTATTTCATCTTTTATCTTTTGCAATTTTGGATTATCAAGATCCTCATTGCATAACTGATTACTAAATTCAATACCCAGCAAATGGTCTAAGGAGGTATATTTCCAAGATTCTATATGATCATTAGTATACCTACTATTTATTATGATTTCTTGTGAGCTCTTTAAAAAAGATTCTTTTATATTCGTAAAGGACCTATCTTCTATTGAATGATTTTCAGATATATATTTTTTTAAAGGCGATAATATTCCTCGATCCATATAATATAGTCCTTTAAAAGATTTAGGCTTTTAACTCAAAACGAGAATAGCCCTCTGCTTCAAGTGTGTCAGGCAAAGACTTATCTCCCGTCTCTACAATGCATCCATCGATTAGAACATGAACATAGTCTGGTATGACATAATTAAGGAGGCGTTGATAATGTGTTATCAGTAAGAAACACCTGGTGTCATTAATAAGAGAATTAATACCTCCTGAAACAATTTTTAATGCATCAATATCTAACCCTGAATCTGTTTCATCTAAAATACCAAAGATAGGCTCCAAAACACTCATTTGTAGTATCTCTGCACGTTTCTTTTCTCCACCTGAGAAAGCAACATTCAAAGGTCGCTTGATTATATCTGGATCCATATTAAGTAATTTCATTTTTTCATTAATTAACTTAAGAAATTCCACCGCATCTATGTCTTCAAGTCCTTGATATCTTCTTCTTGCATTAATTGTGCTTTTAAGAAAATTAGAGGTTGTAACACCAGGTATCTCTATTGGGTATTGGAAAGCATGAAATATTCCCATAAGAGAGCGTTCATGAACATCCATATCTAGAATATTTTTCCCATTGACTAAAATGGAACCTTTAGTAACTTCATACCCATTACGGCCTGAAATAGTATAAGATAAAGTACTTTTCCCCGTACCATTCGGACCCATTATGGCATGTACTTCACCGTGTTTAATCTCAATGCTAATACCCTTTAATATCTCTTTACCATCAACAGAAACATGAAGATCATCAATAACAACTAAACTCATTAACCAACACTTCCTTCTAAGCTAATACCTACAAGCTTTTGAGCTTCGACAGCAAATTCCATCGGTAACTTTTGAAGAACATCTCTACAAAAACCATTTACGATTAGCGCAACAGCTTCTTCAGGATTCATACCCCTTTGTTGACAGTAAAACATTTGTTCCTCACTAATTTTTGATGTAGTTGCCTCATGCTCAGTTATACCTTTTGAATTTTTACTCTCAATATATGGAATCGTATGTGCCCCACATTGATCACCTATCAGTAAACTATCGCATTGTGTGAAATTTCGGGCCCCATCTGCCTTGGGCTGTACCTTAACAAGACCACGGTACGTACTATCAGAATTACCTGCAGAGATACCTTTTGCAATAATTCTTNNTTTTAGTATTTTTNCCNNANTGAATCATTTTTGTACCNGTATCTGCNTNTTGATNATTNTTNGTNATNGCAANNGAATAAAANTCNCCNANNGAATTNTCNCCNNNNAANANNCANCTAGGATATTTCCANGTTATNGCNGANCCNGTTTCAACNTGNGTCCANNNNANTTTNGAATTNTNTCCTTTACATANNNCNCTTTTNGTNACAAANTTATATANNCCNCCTTTNCCNTTTTCATCACCAGGATACCAGTTTTGTACTGTTGAGTATTTTATTTCTGCATTTTTTAATGCAACAAGCTCTACAACAGCAGCATGAAGCTGATGCTCATCTCTCTGTGGAGCAGTACAACCCTCCAAATAACTAACATATGAGTCTTCATCAGCTATAATTAGAGTTCTTTCAAATTGTCCTGTATTTTTTTCATTTATTCTAAAGTAGGTTGATAGTTCCATAGGACATCTTAAGCCTTTTGGAATGTAGACAAATGAACCATCTGTAAAAACTGCACTATTTAGTGTAGCAAAAAAGTTATCGCTGTAAGGAACGACCGAACCTAAATATTTCTTTATTAAATCGGGATATTCTTTTATTGCATCAGATATTGGACAGAATATAACACCAAGATCTTTGAGTTTCTTTTTGTAAGTAGTAGCTATGGAAACACTATCAAAAACAGCATCAACTGCAACACCTGCAAGCATTTCTTGTTCTTTTAGAGGAATACCAAGCTTATTATAAGTTTCCCTAATTTTTGGATCAATATCATCTAAGCTTTGAGGCTCCAGACCAACCTTGGGAGCAGCATAATAATAAGCATCTTGATAATCAATTAATGGATAATTTACTTTGGCCCATTGGGGCTCTTTATCTTTAATTGACAACCAGTAATTAAACGCCTTTAAACGCTTTTTTAACATCCATTCTGGTTCACTTTTCTTACGAGAAATAAACTTTACAATATCTTCGTTTAGACCCTTTGGGGCCTTCTCTGAATCAATATTTGTTTCCCAACCATATTTATATTTTTTTACAGAATCAACTGCATCAACGGTTTCCGTTCGTACAACCACAATACTCTCCACCAAATTATGGGTTCAAACCATAAAAATTATTAGGTCATATCAGCTACTGTGACCTTCTTAAGGGCCTTTACTACTGCTTTGTTTACGCGATTCCATCTGCCTTGGACTGCACAAAAGTTTTCATAACTACATTTATCTAAAGAATTATTTACACAAGATGTAAGGGCGATAGGCCCCTCAACCGCCTGTATAATATCTGCAATAGTTATTTTATGTGCAGGGCTGGCAAGGCTATATCCCCCATTTATCCCTCTATGAGAACGAACCAAGCCTGCTTGCAGCAAATCTTTCATTAATTTATTAACTGTAGGGTATGGAATTCCAGTATTGTTTGCAATTTTCTGCGAAGGTCTTGCCAAATCAGCTGAAACTAAATCGACCATAACAACAGTTGCATAATCAGTTAATTTATTAACTTTGAACATAAAAACCTAAATAGTACTAAATAAGTACAGTATTAATAATCATTTGAGGAAGTTTATTCAAGTTTTATTTAAAATTACTGTTAATAGAGTATTTTTTAATCTGTTTAATTGATTAAGCTATATGACCTTTCCCATTTTTAAGATACCATTCTGCTATCTCTTCGCGAGTAGCAAACCAAACTCCATCAAGCGTCTTTGCATAATCTAAGAACTCTTTTACTGCCCTTATCCGATATGCACGGCCTGTAACATGGGGATGAAGACCAACATTCATCATTTTACCAGTTTTATTTTTAGATGCCTCGTGATGAAGTACCTTAAGTTCTTCTATTAATATATCCCTCATTTCATCTGTTGTATGTCCCCTTCTTGTCAGTATAGTGAAATCATTTATTTCATTTGTATAAGGAGTCGATACAATTGGACCAGAATCAGTATCAATAAGGTAGGGCTGGTCGTCGTTCATAATATCACAATAAAATATACAACCATTTTCTGCTAATATTTGAGGTGTATTAGGTGTTCCCCTAAGTGATGAAGAAAGCCAACCTTTTGCTGAACGTCCATAAAAATCTTTATAAACCTTTAAAGTGGACTCTATTATTTCTCTTTCTTTCTGTATATCACCATTAAAGTTTGTCAAAAGTTCGCCTTGCTCATAATTATGAGCTACGATTTCCCAGTTATTATCATCTGGGTACTTTGCTAACTGAGGTCTTTCAAGAGCTGTTTTTGCATTTATAGTACAACTTGGCCTAACCCCAGCTTCGTTAAAGCATTCAAAAAGCCTCCATATACCAACTCTTAAACCATACTCTCTCCAAGTAAAGTTTGGAAAGTCTGCAATTTTCCCAGGTAAAAGATCAGGAAGGACTGCAGGACCTCCGGCATAATAAGGTTCATTAGTATCTTTAATCATATCCCAATACTCTAAATTGAGAGTAAGAATCAAAGCTATTTTTGCATCGTTAGGCCATTTGAGCTTTCCTCTGAAGGGAAAAGCAGAATATTTATAATTCAATGACACAATAAGTTACCCCTTTACCAATCCTCTAACAGTCTACCATGACCATGAATCTTATCATTAAAACCATTTCTTCTTAAACTGTGCCAGTAAGTTGCTGCATTGATTGCAATAACTGGCTTCTGTAACCACTTTTCAGCCTCGGCAGCTACTTCTGAACAAGCAAGATTTGTCCCAACCTGAATTATTGCGTCAACGCCACTATCATCTAATTCTTTTATTGCAGCCCTAAGAGNATTTGGTGTTTCATGTGCAATTAACATTGGACTTGGGCATTTTAAACCAATTAATTTTTTTACATTATAACCAATATCTTCGAAAAACTTAGTAACCATTTTATCTCCAGCTGGCATATAAGGAGTTAACACTCCAATTTCACTAATTGATTTTTCCTCAGAATATGCTTTTAAGGCATGATCGCATGCATGTGAGCCAAGGGACACCCCAACACCCGCTCTTGCTTCCATTTTAGAATGTAATTCAGCCGCTCCCTCTTCTCCATCCCAAAAAGTTTCAGCAGACATACCCATTATTACAAAACCAGGGTCACAGGTCATTACTCTATCAACTGCTGACTCAGTTGCAGTCCTAATGTTAACCAATAACTCTTCAAACTCTTTATCACTCCTTACAGGATTATCTGGAATCTCAATCCTACAAAAATGATTTGTAATACCTTCAGGTTGCATTAAGGCATACTCAGGCTCAACACTTGTATTTGTTGAAGGAGCAATTACCCCAAATTTCATTCTATATCCCAATGAATCTACCATATAAATAAATTCCCATTTAATTAAAAAAAAAATAATTAGTTAATTTTATATGACTCTCGCACACTATCTATCATCGAAGTTCTTATTAAAAACTGCTTACAAAGTTCAGGGTTAGAAGCTGTTTTATTATATTTTTCTTGTGCCTTTTGTTGTGCATAAGGATCCTTTTCTTCAAGCAACTTTTTATTTTCAATGGTTTGTTTTTGGACAAATCTCTCACAGATAATCCTTCTTTGTCTATCATATAAATCTAAAACTTTATCATTTGCTTCATTTTTTGAAATCATAAGTAATTTCTCACCAAGATTAATAGCATCATGGATGCCACCATTCATTCCCATTCCTCCTAGAGGATTGTTTACATGTGCAGCATCACCACCTAAAAGAATCCTCCCGATCCGGTAGGTTTTTGCAACCCTTTGATGAACGTTATACAGAGTTCTATGACCTATATCAAAGTCTCCGTCAATTTTAGCAAGAAAATGTAATCTTTCTTGAATATACTCGTCTGATAATAGCTTATCTTCAGTGTCCTCTGGTTGTGTTGGAAACAAACAGCGCCAAAGATTGTTGCATCTCAATAGCACACACCATTCATCTGGGTCTGCAACGTAATTTACCCAAGCTAAATTATCAAAATGGTTTTCTAGGGGATATGAAGTGCTAGCAACTAAAAACTTATCAGGATAAGTAAATCCTTCAAAGTCAATTGAGGCTTTTCTTCTAATAATACTATTGGCACCATCACCACCAAAAACAATAGAGCCAGAAATCTGATATTGGCTATCATCGGAATCTACCTGTAACTTGACAGAAGTCTCTTCTTGATAAACATCAGAGACAGCATGGCCAAAACGAACCTCAGCATTTGGCATCTTATTAAGTTTCTCACATATTATTCTTGTTAATCTAAATTGTTCAGCCTGCAGTCTATAATGATGTCTTGTTTCGTTGCCCAAAATTGCTAAATCAAAATCTGCATATTGACCAGTTTTCCTATCACGATATTGATAATTAGGTACCTTCAAGCCTGAACTAATAAGTTCATCTGTTATGTCAAGCTCGTCAAGCATATCAAGAGTTGGTGGATGCCATGTTGAAGCTCTCAAATCTTCCGGTAAATTCTTCTCTGCTTCAAGAAGAACAATTGGAATGTTATTCTTTGCTAGGTATAAACCAAGAGTACAGCCTACAGGCCCTGCCCCTGCAATAATTACAGGATGTTTTCCATTTAGATTAATATCCATATAAAATTCCAAAATCTAATTTATTGAACCATATTTACCATTAAAAAAAATTAATGGACTTTTTTTATTACTAGAAAATTTCTTAACCTCACCGACTATAATGTCATGATCGCCACCTGTCACACGATTGTAAACCTCACATTCCAAATAAGCCATACATCCATTTATAATAGGTACTTTACTCTCACTAAGCTTTGTTTCTATCCCATTAAACTTATTTTTTCCAGAGATAGAAAACTTTGAAGCAATGGTTTCTTGTTCACGAGCGAGAATATTTACAATAAACCTATCACCGTAGAGAAAATTTTGGAAACTCTCAGATTTTTCTGAAAGACTCCACAAAATAAGAGGTGGTGAAAGAGATAATGAGCTAAATGAGTTAACAGTAATTCCTATCTTAAATCCATTATTATCAATGGATGTAATTGCTACAACTCCAGTGCAAAATTGTCCCAAAGTATCTCTAAACAATCTAATATCATTTTCAATATTTTGCTGAGAACTTTGTTTTGGTGATTTAAAAACTATCTCTTCTGAATTATCCACATTTAGAAACCTTTAAATTTAAAAAAGTAATAACAGTTTACTTGAAGGATAAAGTTAAGACTAAGGAAATATATTTAAGACAAAAAACAAAAATTACCTGTCCGCCTGTTGGACAAATGCTATTTAATAGTTTATACTCTCATAGAGTTTAAAAGCTATTAATGCATAAGATATTTAGAGGGTTGTTTTGTCAAAGTTAGATCATCAAAACCTCACAATAAGGCCTATAAGGGCTCTTTCAAGGGGATTAGGCATTCTTAGAGAACTGAACCAATTTAATGGTGCAAGCGTAACTGATATAGCAAAAAGAGTAAAATTACCAAGAACAACATCATATAGAATTTTAGAAACTCTATGTTTCTCGGGATTTGCCATAAGAGATAAAAATGATGATCTTTATCGCCTAACTTCTCAAGTAAGGTCCTTATCAGACGGTTACAATGATGAAACATGGATAAAGAACATTGCCAAACCATTACTTGACAATCTTGGTAAAGAATTAGTTTGGCCATTAGCAATTTCAACATTTAGTGGAGATTCGATGTTAGTAAGAGAAACCACTGATAAATCTAGTCCATTAGCACTAAATCGTTATACACCAGGCATAAGAGTATCTATCCTAGGATCTGCGTCTGGGCGTATTTATCTAACATTCTGCGAAGAAAATGAAAAAGAGGCACTCCTAAGTTTACTAAAAAACTCACCAGATAAAGCTAACAACATCGCAAAAGATAAACATATAATAACTAAAATTATCGCTAGGATAAGAAAAGATGGATTTACAATTATGGATGATGCCAGAAGTTCAGAAATATCCATGGCAGTACCTATTTTCTCAGAGAGAAAAGCTATAGGTGCAATCGTAATGAGGTTTATAAGATCAGCGATTAAAACTGACCAAGCCGTTCAGAAATATATACCGTTATTAAAGAAAGCATCAAAAGAATTAGAGCTTAGGCTAGAGGGATTCTTTTCATAAAAATAATTTATTTTATAAAACCTTTTAGCACCTCCAGAAATATTTCCATATCTTTCCCCTTTCCAATAGTAACCCTGAGATGATTGGGTAGACCAAAAAACTCCAAGGACCTGGTTATTATATTATTTGATCTAAGAAACTTATCTATATCTTCAATATTTTTCTTAATAGATTGAGTTTTCCCAATAGACAAAAAATTACCTTCTGATCCTGTAAAATAAAAACCTAGGTTAGTTAGTTCTTCAATTAAAATTCTTTTCCACCTATTGTTATGCTTTAATACCTCTGACTGAAAGTTTCTATCTTCAACCGCAACCTTCCCAGCCTTTTGAGATATTTCAGACACATTAAAAGGAGACCTCATTCTACCTAAAACTGATAAGATATCCTGGTGTCCATAACACCAACCTAATCGTAAAGATGCTAGGCCATGGATTTTTGAAAAGGTCCTCGTCGTAACTGTATTAAAGGTATTATCAGCTAATTTTGTACCAGAATCATATTCACTAGAATCAACATACTCAGCGTAGGCAGAATCAATAATCAAAAGAACTTTTTCTGGTAATTTATCGCGTAAATACACTAATTGACTGTTACTTATGAATGTGCCTGTTGGATTATTGGGATTAGCAATAATTACAATGCTTGTTTTTGGTGACAAAAATTTTATTATACCTTCAATATCAACTGTAAACTCTCTATTTGGGACAATAACCGGCGTTGCTCCTGCAGCCAAGGTATAGGTTTTATAAAGAGGAAAAGTGACATCAGAGAATATAACTTCATCTCCATATCCCGAGAAAGAAGCTATTAAATTTTTTAATAATTCGTCTGAACCAACACCCATAAGGATCTTAGCAAAATCTAACTTATACCTTTTTGCTATAGACTCTCTTACAGAAACAGCATTGGGGTCAGGATACCATTGTAATGAGTCAAGAGCGGTCAAAATCATTTCCTTTACTTTAGGACTTGGCCCTAATGGTGACTCATTTGCAGACAATTTTATTCCACCTGTTTGGTTAAATAGGGGTTTATCACCTTGCTTATAGGGTGGTATGAGCTCTATTCCTTTACGAGGTACTAAAACCATTTGCAATCACACAACTAAAGTTAAATACTATTTTGTATTATCAGAAAAAAGATCTAAAATAAATTAAAGAAAGATATATTTAGGGATTAAACTAGTTATGGATGTAATTATATATCATAATCCAAGGTGCTCAAAATCAAGATTAGCCTTAGAGATTATTAGAAATAAAAAAATTGAACCTAAAGTAATTGAATACTTAAAAGCTGGGTTTTCTAAAGAAGATATCAAAAAAATTATTAATAAATTAAATTTAGACATTATGGCAATTATGAGACCAAAAGATGCAAAAAAAATTGGCCTAGAATTAAATACTATGAGTGAAAAAGAATTAATTGAAGCAATTATTGATCAACCAAGCTTAATTGAAAGACCAATTATAATAAAAGGAAAGAAAGCCATAATCGCAAGGCCTCCAGAAAAAGTATTAGAAATAATTTAATTATATTTTTTAATGGTGTATTTAAAACATGAAAAAAACTCTTATTAGTTTATATTATTTTATAATAATTATTATATCATCACTTAATGTTAGTGCAGAAANACATAATGTTCTAAGGAGGGGTGTATCAGGCGACCCAACAACACTCGACCCTCATAAAATACTAACTGCATTCGAATCAACAATAATGACAGATCTTTTTGTAGCTTTAGCCACTACATCAGCTGAGGATAAGATAATACCAGGTTCCGCAGAATCATGGACAATAAGTGAAGATGGTCTAAAATATACTTTTAAAATAAGAAAAAACCTAAAATGGTCTGATGGCAAACCATTAAGTTCAAATGACTTCTTATACAGCTTAAGGAGACAGGTAAGCCCAAAAACAGCTTCGCGAACAGTTGAATATTTTCGACCCATTGTTAATGCTCAAGAAATTTATAAAGGGACAGTTTCTGTTGATAAACTTGGTGTTTATGCTCCAGACCCATTAACACTTATTATCGAACTATCATATCCTGCGCCCTACTTAATGGAAATACTTTCAATTGATGGAAGACCAGTTCCAGAGCATGTAATACGCAAGCATGGTGATAGCTGGATTAGACCAGAGAATATTGTTGTTAATGGTGCTTTTAATCTAGAAGAATGGGTCCCTGGCTCTTTTATTAAACTTAAAAAAAATAAAATGTTCTACGATGCAGAGAATGTTAGATTAAACAATGTTTATCATATTGTTGTTGAAGACCTAAACACAGGCTTTAGGAGATTTAGAGCTGGGGAAATAGATACCTTAGTTCTTTTCCCACCTGAGCAATTAGATTTTATTAAGAAAAATATGCCAGAAACATTGAAGATTATTCCGGGCTTGTCCACCGAATTTTATATTTTTAATGTCAAAAAAAAGCCATTTGATGATGTAAGAGTAAGGCGTGCTCTTTCAATGGCAATAGATAGGGAGGTTCTTGTAAAAAAAGTTCTTAAAACTGGTGAAATACCAGCATATAGCTATGTACCTCCAACAATGAATAACTATCCTAATAGACCAAAAGCAAGTTTTTCAAAATTATCAATGACAGAAAGAAGAGAAAAGGCAATCAAACTATTAGGCAATGCTGGCTTCAACAAAAATAATCCACTAGTTGTACCCTTAAGATATAACACCCAGGATTTACAATCAAGACAAGCGTCTGCTATCTCCGCAATGTGGAAAGCAATTGGTGTAAAAACAANCCTAATAAATACTGAACGTAAAGTATTAGCATCTGATAGAGCAAATAGTAATTTTTCAGTAGCAAGATATCTACAAGTTGCAGGAAATTATGATGCAACTGCTTTTTTATTAACATTAAGTAAGAATTTAACTGCTCGGAATTTTATGCAATATGATAGTGAAAATTTTAATAAATTATTTCTTGATGCTTGGTACACAAATAATATTACTGAAAGAAATAAAAAAATATATTTTGCAGAAGAACAAGCAATTATTGATCACCCTATGATCCCTCTTTATTTTTATTCAAGTAGGAGATTAATCAAACCATTTGTCAAAGGATGGGTAAGTAATTCAAGAGGAGTATACCCTTCACGATGGGTGTATATTGAAAGGTAATTACATATGCCAATTTTATTAGGGATAGCATATGCTAGTAAAAAAAGAGAAAAATTAGAAGAATTATCTAAAGCTAGTATTTCAATAGATGAAGGTATAATTGGTGACAGACGTGGTTCGTCAAACCAGAGACAGATAACAGTACTTTTTAAAAATGATTGGATAGATGCATGCAAGGAATTAGGTAAAGATATACCTTGGATTTATAGAAGAGCAAATCTCTTTGTGAGTGACTTACGAGCCCGTGAATGTTCAAACAGAAGAATCTTAATAGGGGATGTTATACTTAGGGTTAATTTTGAGACAGACCCCTGCTCTGTTATGGATAATCAACATGAAGGGTTAATGAAAGCCCTAACACCCATGTGGAGAGGTGGGGTCTGTTGTTCAGTAATTAAAGGTGGTGAAATTATAGTTGGTGAAAAAATTAAACTAGATTAAATTGAAAGATTCATACCAAGCCAGCGGCCAAGAGTTAGAGCTGGAGTTAACATCATTCCTGGAGTAAAAACTTTTCCAAGTGTTGAACCACTTCCAAGCACTTCACCTGCTGCATATAAATTAGGAATTGGCTTTTCATTACTATCTAAAACCCTAAGAGAATTATCTACCTTAATACCAACAGCAGAGGTTGCAGAATGACCATGATGTATAATAGCATAATAAGGAGCACTCTTAATTTGCCTCGGCATAAATTTTCTACCAAGAGAATCTTCCCCCGTCCTTACGCTCTTATTATAATCAACTATTGTTTTTCTTAAGCCTTCAAAACTTAATGAAGCTTTTCTTGAGAGTTCTTCAATTGTATTTGCAGAAATAAACATGGGGTGAGTATTAAAATGCTCAAGCATTTTTTTCCTTGACCAACCTCTTACTCCTGGAGGGGAAGATCTAAATATTTGTTCATCAAAGACTATCGCATATCTAAAGTCATCTTGGTCATTTAGTGCAGCTGCTCTATTCTCAGTTAGGGGTTCATCTTCTCTGATAAATCTATCACCATTATTATTTACCCAAATTTCCCATGGTAACCTTTGATCAGGATAAGTTGTAAAACGTGAATACACTTTTGCAGGAAAATTTGTAGAAGATATTATAGAGCCAGTCCCTGCTCTATGAAGGTCATAACCACGAAGCGACCCACCTACTGATTCTGCAAGCTCTAAACCCTTACCAAAATTAAATGGCCACGTACCACCAGTATAAGTTGGTTCGCCAATTAGCTTTTCAAATAGCTCAGGGTTCATTGCATAACCCCCAGTAGTTAACAAAATATTTTTTCCTTTAAAACTCACCGTATCAATTTTGGTTTGAACAGTGACACCTTCAACAGAACCAGAGTCTGACCTATTCAAGCTAATTACGTCACTATCTAGTTGCGTAACAACTCTTCCGCTCTTTAATTCAGGCTCAAGCTCATTTAAAATTGCAGCTAAAATATCTTTTCCAGCATTCTTACCCCAAATATAACGTGCGGTAGTGTAGCAAGGCCTTCCAGGAGACCCTCCCGTAACAGGATGGTCAGGTAAAGGTTTTAAGCCATTATCTAGTAACCAGTTTACTGTATCTGGAGCGTTATCAACGGTTTTCCGAATTATATCCTTATTGGCAAGACCACTGGTCATTCTCATAATATCAGCGTAGTGATCATCTGGGGTGTCAATTATTCCTTTATCTTTTTGAGTTTTTGTACCCGCGGCTGCAATCTGCCCCATAGCTAAATTTAGAGTTCCTCCAATTTTACTGGCAGAGTCAATTAATAAAACCCGAGCTCCTCGTTTAGATGCAAAGACAGCTGCAGGTAATCCTGCTGTTCCCGCTCCAACAATTATAAAATCCCATTCCTCTTCTGCATTTGACACTGCAGAGAAAGAATTTGAAACCTGCGCAGAAGCAACAGCAACACTTCCAACAAATGTCCTTCTTTTCATCGACATATTCTACCTACTTAATCTTATAAAAATTACTTCTTTTCAGGAGGAGACCAAACAATTGATCCATCTTTAAACTTCTCAATAGCAGTTTGCAAAGTATAAAAAGCCTCACAACCATCTGGACATATACCTTCTAACTTTTGAAGATTTAATTTGGCATCTTCCAACTTACCTAGCTTAAGGAATAGTTCCCCCTGATACTCCAGAGCACCTTGATGCTTGGAATTTGAGAGTAAAGCCGCATTATATGAAATCATTGACTCATTGTTAAGACCCAGCCCTCTTTGACTATACCCTTTGAGAGTTAGCGCTTCTGCATTCTCTGGATACCATTCTAGTACATCGGAGTTAAGGTATG
Source organism: Rhodospirillaceae bacterium (assembly GCA_002691085.1). Classification (GTDB taxonomy): domain Bacteria; phylum Pseudomonadota; class Alphaproteobacteria; order Rhodospirillales; family Rhodospirillaceae. The sequence goes on from NZGX01000041.1 coordinate 24,940, forward strand.
CTATTGCCTCTTCGTATTTCCCTGAATCAATCATCTCTTGGACCTCAGAGAAATCTAGATCTTCCTCAAATGGAAAATCTACTCCAGCTATTGCCCACAATTTAAAACTATAAAATGCAATAGTAAAAAAAAATATAATAAAAGTGGGAGAAAGTCTCACAAACGACGGATTATAACTTTTCATAATGCTTCTCTTTTAAAAACTTAAATTTAAATACTCATCATTATAGACTTTATTAAATATATAAAAAAGGTATAAATCTGGTGACCCCTACGGGATTTGAACCCGTGTTGCCGCCGTGAAAGGGCGGTGTCCTAGGCCACTAGACGAAGGGGTCTAATGGATTAAAATCGTATAGCGGTTCATTAGATTTCATGCAACCCTAGAAATTGAATAAAATACAAACAAGATCGAAAATAAGCGTAAAATATGTTCCAAGTTAGAGAAATAAAACCTGAGGATCTTGAAGAAGTAACTGATATCTATAATTATTACGTGATTTCAAGCGCCTCTACATTTGACAACGAAATACAAAAAAATGAAACTTTAAAACATAGATTTGATACTTTAATTAATCAAAAAATGCCTATTCTAATTGCTGAGAGTAATCAAAAGGTTGTTGGATATGCTTATACTTCTCCATATAGACAAAGATGGGGATATAGATTTACAGTTGAAAACTCTATTTTTATTCATAAAGATTTTGTTAGAAAAGGTATTGGTGAGATTCTCCTCAAAGAACTTATAAAAAAGGTCAAAATTCTAGGTTTTAATCAAGTTGTAGCTATAATTGGTGATTCATCTAATGTTGCATCTATTAAACTTCATAGAAAACTAGGTTTCCAGATTGTAGGAAAAATGCCTAAAATCGGTAGAAAATTTAATAAATGGTTAGATAACGTAATAATGCAAAAAACTCTTAATGAGTAATTTCTGAAATCACCTAACAAATTATAAAAAAATTATTGAGGCTTCACCATTTTTGCAACTGCAGCTACAAGTTCAAAATAAGAATATTGCTGATTTTTCTGGCAATTACCATTAATAGCACCTGTAATTGCTGGCTTATTTTCAATGGGTATAATCAGGTCTGGATCAATAGTATTTTGAAATCCCTGAATGAAAGCAAAGGCCCATAAATCTGCCATTTCTGCCTTTAATTGTTCTCCAGCAGGTCCTGATAAGGCATTTACATGAGCACCGCATGAATATTCTTTAGGAGTAAATTCATTACTTAAGACGCTAGGAATTGATCTTGTTCTTGAAGAAGCCACAAATTCTGATACTGCACCAAGGGTAGCTTCAGGATTTTCTCTACATTTTGATAATATAGCAGATACAAGTTTTCCTTCTGTCTTAGAAGAATCGTCCCACTTAACAGCATCTTTTCCTTTGTAAAAACCCGAAAAATATCCAACAATCCATAATTTTGCTAACTCAGCTTTTGGTTTATTAATTGAATTATCTCCTTGGCCATTTACAAAATCAAGGCAACGCATCTCAGTAAAGGCTACCTCACCTTGTTGCGCATATGAATAACTAAATATTCCAAAAGTAAAAAACAAAACTAAAAGAAACTTGATTAACTTTTCCACCTCTTATCCCCTTATGTCTAAGTAATTAACAAGGTTATTGTATAATAAGTCGCATGGCATAATATTCATGTCAATGCCTACATATAATAAATTTCAACAAATAAATCTAATCAAAACTAAAACTAATCAAAACAAATTTAATTTTATTAGGCCCATGCTCCATCTTCAATAATAAATTGTACTTCAGATTTGTTTCTCCATAAATTCTCTCTTACTATACCTGCTAAATGTAATTCTCTTCCGCAAGTATCGAGTAATGCTTTTCCCAGTTCAGTGTCTACGCTATTGAAAGCAATTGCATTAATATATTTACCGTTCTTTGCAGAAATAAAACATTTTACGTGCTTCCCACCCACCAAAGTTGCTTTTGTTATATTGGCAAAAACAACAGCTATTCTTGGCTCCTCATTTTCTGACCCAAAAGGTTCTAATAACTTTAACTCACCTAAGAGTGAATTATTGAGACCGTGGGAGGAGATAATGGAACTTATGGTTAAAATAGGATTAGACATGCTTTCAGAAACTTGATGTTCTATTTCCATTCCTAAAAATTTTTCAAGCGTACTTAGATTTTCTTCAAGGACAGTAAAACCTGCAGCCATTGCATGTCCCCCTCCACTAAAAATAATATCTTTCTTAGCTGCCAAATGTATTATTTGGCCCAAATCAATACCTACAACAGACCTGCAAGACCCCTTTGACATTCCCCCATCAATTGCAACTACAATAGTTGGTAAATTATATTTTTCCTTTAATCTACTTGCAACAATACCAATTACACCGGGATGCCAATTATTGTTTGATACTAAAATGAATTTATCGTTAGGAGATTTATTTTTTTCTATCTGCTCAATAGCTTCATTAAAAACATTATTTTCGACTTCTTTCCTATTAGAGTTGTACTCATCAAGTCTTAGGGCTAAACTAAAAGCTTCATCCCCACTTTTAGAAGACAGAAGTCTTGTTCCAAGAGAAGCCTCTCCAACCCTACCCCCAGCATTAATTCTGGGACCAATCTTAAAACCAACATCCCCAGATGAAATAGCTCCAGAAACATTAACAATATCACATAATGCATTAATACCCTTATTTTTTCTAAGAGACATAACTGATAAACCTTGCTTAACGAGTGCCCTGTTTAGTTTTTTTAAAGGAACAACATCACAAACGGTACCAAGAGCAACAAGGTCCAACCACTGCATCAAATCTGGCTTTTGAGTATTTGTATTTAAATACCACCCAATTTTATCAAGAGTCGAATTTAATGCGACAATAAACATAAAAACTACACCAACAGCTGCTAAATAATCAAGATTGCTTTTATCATCATGTCTTTTTGGATTAACGACTGCAATTGCTCTAGGAAGACGACTCTCGACTTTGTGATGATCAATTACAATGACGTCTAAACCAAATTTACCTGCATCATCAAGAGCTTCAAAAGCAGTAATACCACAATCAACAGTGATAACAACTGAATGACCGTTATCACTTATATCTTTCATTGCTCTAGAGTTGGGGCCATAACCTTCTTTTATTCTGTCTGGGATATAGCTTGTAACATTTACTTTGATATGATTAAAAAATGAAATCAGAAGCGCAGAGGATGTTGCTCCATCAACATCATAATCCCCAAAGATACAAATTTTTTCATTTTTTTGTATTGCCAAAACAATCCTATCTACTGCCTTAGACATATCAGAAAATAAATTTGGGTCTGGCATTAAATTACGAATCTTTGGATCCAAAAAATTTTTTAACTCAATAGAATCAAAACCCTTTAAGGATAATATACTTGCAAGTAGTTCAGAAACATTAAAAGAGTTTTTTATTTCTCGTATAGAAATATCATCAAAAGAAAAGTTTACCCATGATTTCCCAAGAAATGATTTATCTATATTCAAACTATTCAAGTCATTTGAATTAGTTTTGCTCATAAATACTAACCTGAAATATCATTATCAAATCTATGATGTGCCTCAATATATCTTGATGTTCTTGATTTTGATCTCATAACTAAGGAATGAGTTATAGCTGCACCTGAAAAACGTCTAACCCCTTTTAACATTGCACCATTAGTAACTCCTGTGGCTGCAAACATTACATTTCCTTTTGCTAAATCCAATAGCTCATATTTTCTATTAACATCTTTAATACCCCATTTTTCTGCTCGTCTTAACTCCTCAGAATTCCCAAAAATCAAACGACCTTGCATTTGCCCTCCAATACATCTTAATGCTGCTGCTGCAAGAACACCCTCAGGGGAGCCACCTGAGCCCATATATATATCTACACCACTCTCTTCTTGGGAAGTTGCAATGACCCCAGATACATCTCCATCTGGTATGAGCATAATCCTGGCTCCAGAATTGCGAACACTATCAATCATTTTTTCGTGTCTTGGTCGATCGAGAATACATACAACAAGATCAGATACGCTGCACTTTTTGACACTTGCCAAAGCTTTAAGGTTTTCTTCTGGACTATTATCCAGATCAACGGTTCCATTTGGTACTTCTGAACCTACTGCAATCTTTTCCATATAAACATCAGGCGCGTTCAAAAAATTACCAGACTCTGCCATTGCAATTACAGCGAGGGCATTCTGTCCGCCCTTGGCAGTAATTGTTGTACCCTCAAGGGGATCAAGTGCAATATCAACTTTTGGCCCTTCACCACTTCCAACTTTTTCACCAATATATAACATAGGAGCTTCGTCCCTCTCCCCTTCACCTATAACAACAGTACCTTCAATGTTTAGACTGTTTAAAGCTTGTCTCATTGCATCTACAGCGGCTTGGTCTGCTGCCTTTTCATCTCCACGTCCCATTAGCCTTGAAGCGGATAAAGCTGCAGCTTCTGTAACTCTAACAGCCTCAAGAGCTAAATTACGCTCCAATACATTTGTAAAACTTCCATCGAGTTTAATTGACATTAGATACTCCAATAAGTGAGTTATAATTAATTTTCTTATACTTCTTCAATCCTAATAAATTTTGGATTACTTACCACAAAATCTTTTTCCTTGAGATTATCGAGTGCCTTAATAAAAAAAACTTCCTCAATTTTGTGAGTTACTATCACTATATTCTTCTTATCCGATTCCTCATCATGTTTTTGAAGAATATTCTCCATGGATATACTATTTTCATTAAAAACCTGTCCAATACTTGCAAAAACACCTGGACGATCTATGACTTTAAACCTTATGTAATATGACCCCTTACGTTGTTTAATATCTATACACTCTAAAGTTTTAAGCTTTTCTGATTGAATACCAAAAGGATAGTTTTTATTTCCTTTAGCTATATCAATCAGGTCTGAAAGAACCGATGATGCAGTGGGGTCACCTCCAGCACCAAGTCCATCCAATAGTGATCTACCAGCATGAGAGCTATCTGTTACCACTGCATTTCTAGCTTCATCAACTGAAGAAAAAAGACCCTTATTGCTAACTAATGAAGGATAGACTCTTTGAAATATTTTATTATTTCCTTTTTCTTGAACTATCCCAGTAATTCCTAGTAGTTTAATTTGATACCCAAGTTCTTTAGTAAAGATAAAATCATCAATTGCAATGTCTTCAATTCCTTCAATATATATATCTTTTAAACTTGGTTTTGAACCAAATGATAAACTTGATAGGATTGACAATTTATGGGCAGTATCAATTCCTTTAATATCAAAACTTGGATCGTCTTCGGCATAACCTGATAATTTTGCATCATTTAATGCTTCAGAAAAACTCATCGATGAATTAGCCATCCTGGATAAAATATAATTGCATGTTCCATTAAGTATCCCAGTAACACTATAAATACTATTTCCACATAAGCTCTCCCTAATTGTTTTAATAATTGGGATTCCGCCGGCAACTGCAGCTTCAAAATAAAATAAAACATCATTTAACTCAGCTTTTTTTGCTAGTTGAATGCCTGATTCTGCTACTAAAGCTTTATTTGCAGTGACAACATGGCAGTTTAACTGAAATGCTTTATTAATAATTTCTAAAGCTATGCCTTCACTGCCACCAACTAACTCAATTAAGACATCAAGGTGTTTTAAATTTAACATCTCAACTGGATTATCAAACCATTGGTATTGGTCTAAGCTTAAACCTCTATCTTTTTTTCTATCCCTAGCTGAAATTCCAATAATATTAATTTTTTTACCAGTTTTTTGATAAACAATATTAGAATTATCTTCAATCATCTTTATAGCACTTAAACCAACTGTACCTAATCCAACAATACCAACATTCAAATTATTGCCATCCATCAAGTATTCCTCACTTTTTCAGCGTTGATAAGATTCTTTCAGAATCAGATAAAAATTGCTTAATACTTCTTGTTGCCTGTCTAATTCGATGTTTATTTTCAACTAAAGCAATCCTAACATGCCCTTCACCCCTATCTCCAAAACCAGTTCCAGGAGAAACTGCTACATTTGCTTCTTTTAGTAAGAGTTTTGAAAACTCCATAGCTCCGATTGATTTGAACTTTTCAGGCAAAGGCGCCCAAGCAAACATCGTTGCGGGGGGAATAGGAACATCCCAACCTGCCTGCGAAAGGCCATTGATTAAAACATCTCTTCTCTCTTTATAGGTTTTTCTGATTTCATCTACACAGTCCTGTGGTCCATTAAGTGCGGCAGCTGCAGCAACTTGTATCGGAGTAAATGCACCATAATCTAAATATGATTTAATTCTTGTTAGTGCAGAGACTAAATATTTATTTCCAGCAACAAAACCAATCCTCCAACCTGGCATACTGTATGATTTACTCATAGAAGTAAATTCTACAGCTATCTCTTTTGCTCCAGGCACCTCAAGAATTGATGGAGGTTTTTTCTCATCGAAGTAAATTTCTGCATAAGCTAAATCAGATAATATCCATATGTTATTCGCCTTACAAAAACTTACAACCTCTGAAAAGAAATCATATGTTGCAACTAATGCTGTTGGGTTAGATGGGTAATTCAAGATTAAAGCAACAGGTTTTGGAACTATTTGTTTTATAGCTTTACTTAGCGCAATTAAAAAACTTTCATCAGGCTTAACGGGTAAATGCTGAACTGAACCATCTGCAATTATAAAGCCAAACGGATGGATTGGGTAACTTGGGTTAGGCGTTAAAACAATATCACCTGGGCTAGTCATTGCAGAAGCAAGGTTTGCCAAGCCCTCCTTAGACCCCAGCGTAACCACACATTCTTCATCAGGATTTATAGTTACATTAAACCTTCTTTCATAATATGCTGATAAGGCAAGTCTCAAGCCTCTAATACCCGCAGAAGCAGAGTATCTGTGAGATTTAGGATTTTTAGCAACCTCAGTTAATTTTTCAACAATATGCTCTGGTGTAGGTAGATCAGGATTTCCCATGCCCAGGTCAATAATATCTTCTCCACAGGCACGCGCCTTAGCTTTCATTGCATTCACTTCTGAAAATACATAAGGTGGTAGGCGCTTGATACGATGAAAGTCTTGCATAAAATATCTCAGTAGAAACTTAATCGTATCAATCTAAAGGTATATATAAATATTTTCTAGTCCAGTAATATAATTTAGTATGTAAATTTTTTGTCTTTAAGAGAAAAATCAAAATTTAGTAATCCATATAAATTTCTGCTCTTTGATTGCCATACTCTCCATTGGGCATAACTTCATAAAAAACAGGCTCATTGTCAGACATTGCTCCGACATAAAGATTTCCAGCTGGTATTCCTTTTTGTATCAACTCAGTAGCAACTACATTTGCCCTTTGCATAGAAATGTTAAAATTTGCAAGCTTATGTTTAAGCCTGTCAAGATTCTGTGTCCTGCTAGATGCATGACCTGTAACTCTAATTACCCCACCATTTTTAGAATGAAGTTTAACTACCTCATCGATTATTCTTTTATCACTATTATCCAATCTACTGCTTCCTGATTTAAAGTTTATTGTTGCAACTAAACTGGAAACTCTATACGCATTTTTATTAAATTCACGAAGAGATTTAGGTGAAGTAGAGGGTAAAGTACTCAAAATTTCAGAAGAAGGGTCTTTTTCTGTTACTGAAACTTGGGAAGGAGATAAATCGCCTGATAAGGGTTCTGAAATTGATTGATTACTATTTAAAGCTGTTTTACCTAATCTTTCTGCTAGTGAGGTTGAATCTTCTTCAAGATTAGATTGAATTACAGGACTTGACGGAACTGCAATAGGAGGAGGAGGTTCGTTAATTGATTTTTCCAGCTTGCTTACATCTTTGACAGGTCGCACTTCTATCGGGTCTTGTCTCCTTACCTGTTGAGTGTATTGGGAATTATTACTATCAGATATTAGGCCAGATGCAGCCTTTTGCCTCTGGGTCTCAGAACCAGATGAAGCCTCATCAGGCACATCGGCTAAGTTAGGAAAACTATCGTCTTCATCAGCTTCAGAAGAAAGATAATCCTCATCAGAAAAGAATCCACCAACTTTGCTTGTTGCACCATCCCATACATCTGTGACAGTCGAGCAACTCGATAGAAAGATGCATAAGAAAGAAATAACCATAAGATTATTGGCAATATCTGATAAATTGTAAAAAGGCTCAATTCTTAATTGCTTAACAAATATCTTCATTGCTAACACCTTTCAATTAAACATATGGTAATATAATTGAGAATTATCAATCGATCTATTCCATATATTATATATAAACTTAGATTCCCTCTCGGCATGGGGTTCTGATACAGAAATATCACATTAAATTAGTATTAACACAATTGATTAAAGAGATTTTTAAATAAAAAAGGAACAAAAAGCAAACAAATGCACTATTAGATTTTTTTATACTCCCTAGATAAGTCAATATACCTTTTTATTTGATTTGGAAAATCTTTAATTTCATCATCTCTAACTTTTCGAAGAAACCTTGCCGGAACTCCTCCCCATAACTCACCAGTTTTAATTTTTGTACCAGCAAGCACAACAGAACCGGCAGCAACCATAGAATGCGACTCCACAATAGCTCCATCCATTATAGTAGCTGACATTCCTATAAAACTCTCACTATTAATTTTACAAGCATGTAAAAGTGCATTATGACCAACTAGAACATTATCACCAATAATTGTGGCAATACCTTCAGATGATACATGAATGATAGTTCCATCCTGAATATTCGTCCCAGAACCTATCCTTATATGACTGACATCTCCTCTCAAAACAACATTAAACCAAATGCTAGATTGTGAGGCTATTTCAACATCCCCAATAATGGTTGCATTATACGCAACAAAAACATCATTAGCAATTTTAGGGAACTTCCCTAACCATGGAATAATATTTGATTGCATAATGTCCTCAGGGGAAAATTGATAAAGACTTTAGCCCAAGATTATCATTGAAGCCGTATATCAGATTCATATTTTGAACAGCCTGACCTGAGGCGCCCTTAACCAAATTATCAATTACAGAACAAATGATTATTTTTCCTGAAATCTTGTCTTGAGTAACAGAAATAAAACAATTATTTGTCCCTCTTACATCAGTCGTTCTAGGAAAATTATCTTTATCTAAAATGTTTACAAAAAAATCATTTGAGTAATATTCTTTTAGAAAAGTCCTTATTTTGTTCGCACCATTGTCACTAGATAAATATATTGTTGAGAAAATTCCTCTATTTATTGGAACTAAATGAGGAGTAAATGTAATTTTTACATCATTATTTGCTGCACCCACCAAAGCCTGTTCTATTTCGGGTGCATGTCTGTGAAAACCAACACCATAAGCATGGACCCCCTCACTAACTTCAGCAAATAGAGAACTTTGCTTAAGAGATCTTCCAGCACCAGTAACCCCTGACTTAGAATCGATGATAATACCCTTTAAATCGATAATACCTTCTTTGCATAAAGGAATTAGTGGTAATAATATAGAAGTTGGATAGCACCCAGGGTTAGCAATGAGCCTCGAAGAACTGATTTTTTCTCTAAACAATTCTGTTAAACCATATACTGCATCAGTTTGTTTACTAGGGCACTTATGTTTAAACCCATAAACTTCCTCAAAAAGATCAAGATTCTGCAGTCTAAAATCTGCAGATAGATCAATAATAATTTGTGGAATTGATGAGATTATTTCCTGAAGTTGTCCTGATGGAAGAGCTGAAAATACCAAATCTATAGTATTTGAAGACCCCTTTTCATTAAAATTTATCTCGTTAATTTTTTTTAGATCGGGAAGTTTAAGATTTGAAAGACTGGGAAAAAGATTACTTATAGATTTTCCAAAATTTTTTTCTGCTGTTAGAGCAACAATATTAACTTTTGGATGGTGAGATAAAATCCTTATCAACTCAGACCCTGTGTAACCACTAGCCCCCAAAATAGCAACATTCACTTTTTTATCAGTATTCATAATCAAATTCTCTCATAAATTCATTAATGATTTTTTAAATTTTTATCATCAACCCATAATTTAAATTTACAATAAATATTATTCATAAACTCTTTGTCTTTGCCCGCAGTTCTTCTGAAAAGGCTTACGCTAGGATACCAAGGGCAATAAGAACTGTTATAAAACCAATACCACATACTACTTGGGCCAATTGGTGGAACTAAAACCCAGGTTTTTTGACCAAGCCCACCTGATAAATGGGCAGTTGTATTTGAAACACTAATTACCAGATCTAATGCATTTATCTGCGCGGCAAACTCATCAAATGACCTATCTGTATTTACTTCTCCATCATTAATCAAATTATAATTTTTATCAGAGTAAAATTGCTCAAGCTCTTCTCTAGAACGACCATATTGTAAGTTTACAATAGATACTTTCTTAGATGATACTAATTCATCCCAAAGATTTAAAGGAATATTTTTAGTGTAAGAATGTGCAGCTGATGGACTTGCCCATGATATACCTACTAAGGGTAAATCACCATAAAAAGACTTATACTTATCTCTAATCCTATTTACCTTTGACACACTTGCATGAAGATAAGTAGTAAATCTATTTTCTGTCTTATTCTTATTGTAAAAAAACTTAATAAGCTCAAATGAAGATGATTGAAAATCAAAATTCATATTATAAAAATTCGCCTTATCATTTTTTGAGATGACTTTTATTCCTGGAAAAGAATAGGCTAGAAGTTTAACTAATTTATGGTCGCACTCAATGATGATTTGGTCTGATATACTAACTATATTATGTAGGAGTGACAAAGAAAGAATTACTTCACCTAGGCCTTGTTCAGACCAAATAAGTATTTTTTTATCCTTTAAACTCTGACCCTCCCATTTTATTATTTTATTATATCTTTCTATTGACCTATTCCAACGTCTTTTCCTTCGCAATGAGAAGTCTTCCCATCCATCATTAATATTACCCTGAATTAAATTTATTAGACCTCTATTAACAACAGCATCAGCATATTCTTTTGAAATGCCCACTACTCTATTAAATAAATCATAAGAATTTTTTAGGTCACCTTTACATAAAAAATAAATAGCTTTTGCAGTAATAAAGTCTGGATCACTTAATTCCAGTTTATTGCCCAAATTTATAAATTGTTTTGCTGTAACAAAATCAAATTTAGTTATAGATAGGTTTATATACCCAGAGATTGCTCTTGAGTAATTTGGATCAATTACTAAAGCCTTCTTAAATAATAATTCTGCTTCATCCATTTCACCAAATTCGTAATGGGCAAAACCAAGATTACAAATTATTTCAATTCTATTTTTTTTGCTCTCCAAAGCTCTTTTAAAAGCGCTAATAGCTTCCGGGAATCTTCTCTGGTCCATTAGCACCAAGCCAAGAGAATTTGATAAGAATGCGTGATCAGGATGCTCTTTGAGAGCAAGTTTTGCAACTTCCTCAGCCTTACCCAGCTTTTTTGTTGATCTAGAAATCAAAATCAAAAGATTAAGCGCGTCAGGATTATTTTTTGAATCAAGGAGAACTCTCTCACAATTTTTTTTCGATGAGACAAAATCACCATTTTGGAACTGTTCAAAAGCTTCTTTTATAATCGATAAATTATTTTCTGAGTCTTCTATAATATTTCTCTAGCAGCTTAAATATTAAATTAGTATCTCAAACCACAATTAGAAGATTTATAAAGTTATCTTTTAGAAAACTGAAAACTTCTTCTAGCCTTTCTACGACCATATTTCTTTCTTTCAACTACCCTTGAGTCTCTTGTTAGAAACCCGCCTTTCTTTAGGACAGGTCTTAATGAGGGTTCATAGAAAGTTAGTGCTTGAGAGATACCATGCCTTACAGCTCCGGCTTGACCTGATAATCCACCACCAGAGACAGTACAGTAAACATCAAATTGTTTTTCTCTGTCTGCAACTTCAAAAGGCTCATTAATTATCATTCTTAATACAGGCCTAGTAAAATAACTAGATAGATCCTTTTTATTTACATTTACCTTACCTTTTCCTGGGGCAATCCAGACTCTGGCAACTGCATCTTTTCTTCTTCCAGTTGCATAAGATCTTCCTAAAGAATCTTTTTTTGGGATGTCTTGAGCATCATTTATCTCTTTTACCTCCTTAAGGGAGTTAAACCCATTTTGATTTTCGGCCATATATTTAAGACTTTCTTCTATTTTTCTTATTTAAAACTGCAAAATCCAATAACTCAGGACTCTGTGCTTGGTGTGGATGTTCTGGACCAGAGTAAACCTTAAGTTTTTTTAGCTGATCTCTTCCCAAAGGACCTTTTGGCATCATTCTTTGAACAGCCATCTGTAAAACTCTCTCAGGGAAAGAACCTTCAAGAACTTGCCTTACAGATCTTGACTTGATACCTCCAGGATAGCCAGTATGCCAATAATAATTTTTTTTATCAAACTTGGACCCTGTAAGGTGGACTTTTGACGCATTTACAACAACAACGTTATCCCCTGTATCTATGTGAGGAGTATATATTGTTTTATGCTTACCCCTTAATATTGTAGCAATTTTCGCAGCAAGACGACCAAGTACCAAACCCTCGGCATCGAGAAGAAACCATTTTCTTTTTACGTCTGCAGGTTTTGCAGAAAAAGTCTTCATAATTTTACCTTAGTATCAAGAGAAGTGCATACAATATAAATATAAAAAAATATTTAAATATGCAGATTTATTAGGCTTTAGTTGATAATATGTCAATGATTTTCAATATTTAGCCTTAGCATTTTTAATGTTGGGGCGAGTGATGGGATTTGAACCCACGGCCTCCTG
>NZGX01000042.1 GCA_002691085.1 Rhodospirillaceae bacterium
ATCATGAAAAAACTATTATATTTATTCCCTTATGCTTCTTAGTTTTGTTTATGGGCATCTACCCAAATTATTTTCTAAATATTATGGAAGTATCAGTTTCTAATTTAATTGATAATTATAAATCAGATTTGATAATTAATACATCTGAAATAAATAATATATTTATTTTTTTAAAGGGCGTTATGTAATATGGATATCATCCCAAATTTATTTCCAGCCCTTCCTGAAATAATAGTATTAATAAGTTCTTTGGTTATTTTATTGGCTGGTGTTTTTTATGAAAAAAATAATTTAAGAAATTCAATACGTTTTTCATTGTTTATACTTTTTATTTTACTATTTGTAATTGTGATGACTAATCATATTCCTAATGAGACATTTAACGGTTTATTTGTTGTAAACCCTTTTACAGCATTTAGTAAACTTATGATTATACTTAGTTCTATTTTTTCTATCCTTCTAATAAAACCTTGGTTAAAGAATCAGTCCATTAATATTTATGAAGTTCCAGTTTTGATTTTATTTGCGACTCTTGGTATGATGATGATGCTCTCTGCAAATGATTTAATTTCTTTATATATAGGTTTAGAGCTTCAAAGTTTATCTTTATACGTCCTTGCTTCTTTTAATAAAAACGATTTACGTTCTGCTGAGTCAGGCGTTAAATATTTTGTCCTTGGCGCTTTGGCTTCAGGTTTATTACTTTATGGTTCATCATTAATATATGGTTATTCTGGAAGTACTAATTTTAATGATATTTCATTAGTTATTGCCAATAAAGAAGTCAACCTGGCTTTAATAATTGGGTTAATTTTTCTTATTTCAGGTTTTGCATTTAAGATTTCTGCTGTTCCTTTTCATATGTGGACCCCAGATGTCTATGAAGGTGCGCCCACGCCTATAACTGCTTTCTTTTCGGTTGGACCCAAAATCGCAGCTTTATGTTTGTTGTTAAGAATTTTATATGGACCCTTGGAAGGTATAGTAAATGAGTGGAGGCAAATATTAATATTTTTTTCAATCTCTTCTATGCTTTGGGGTTCGATTGCTGCGATCGCACAGAGCAATATAAAACGATTAATAGCATATAGTTCAATTGGCCATGTTGGGTATGCACTCATTGGAATAATTTCTGGAACACCAGAGGGTGTAAGAGGAGTTTTATATTATTTACTTATATATTTATTTATGAATATTGGTACTTTCTGTGTCATTTTATCAATGAAAATAAAAGATAGGTATGTAGAAGATATTAGTAATCTCTCAGGTCTCTCAAAGAGTAACCCAGTTCTTGCTTTTTCATTTGCAGTGCTTATGTTTTCTATGGCAGGGATCCCACCGCTTGCAGGTTTTTTTGGTAAATATTTTATTTTTATTTCTGCAATTGAAGCAGATCTAGTTTATTTAGCAGTTATAGGTTTATTAGCTAGTGTTATTGGGGCATTTTACTATCTGAGATTAATTAAAATAATGTACTTTGACGATATACAAGATACAATAGACTCACCTAGCTCTTCATTAATTTATATACTTTCTGTTTGTTCTTTTTTTATTATCTTTTATATTTTAATCCCAGAGCCATTATTAAGTTATGCAGAGTTCGCTGCAATGTCTCTCTTCAAGGGATAATAAATTTATGGAGATAAGTTCCAACATTCCACGTGGTTGGTCTTTTTATGATTTAGATAAGGTTGATAGTACTAATGAAGAGATAAAGAGATTATTAAAAAAAAATAAATCAACCCCTATATTATTAATTGCTAAAAAACAAACAAAGGGGCGTGGTAGGTTAAATCGTAAATGGGTTAGTTTAGAAGGAAATCTTTTCTTTAGTTTTGCCATAGACTTTTCTGAATTATCTGCAGAAACAATTTCATACCTTGTATCTGTATCATTAATTAATTCCATTGATGTATTTTTACTCAATCACAAAAAAGAAATCCAGTGCAAATGGCCAAATGATATTTGCTTTCGTGGGAAGAAGATTGCAGGTATCTTAATGGAAGTTTTTAATAGTGGAAAGATTGTAGTGGTAGGTGTCGGTGTAAACCTTATTCAAACCTATATTGATAATTCATTATACCTAGTCGGAGACTTGTCTGAATTTTCTATTGATAGAAAAGCTTTAATGTTTAATTTCTGCAATGAATTTATTAGACAGAAACTTAACTTTGAGAAACATGGTTTTGGATATATCAGGGATATATGGATATCTAGAGCGAGGGGTATTGGTTCAAAAATAATTGTTAATTTAGGACATAACCAATATACTGGAATTTTTAGAGGTGTTAACAATAAAGGATCTCTTATTCTTGAACAATATAATGGCGAGGAGAAAATAATATCTACTGGAGATGTTATTTTCATCTCAGGGGTTTAGAAATGTTACTTGCAATTGATTGTGGTAATACAAATGTTGTTTTTTCTGTTTTTGACTCAGATACTTTAATTGTTAAATGGAGGAGTTCTACAAATGCAGATAAGACATCAGATGATTATTCTATTTGGTTAGAGCAATTATTACAAAGAGAGAAAATTCAATTAAATGATATTAATTATGTAATCATTTCTTCTGTGGTACCTAACAAAAATGAAACGTTGAGAAGACTCTGCATTAGTTTATTCAAAATTGAACCATCGTTTATTGGGAGCTCAGAAATTAACACAAATTTATCCATTCAAATTAATAACCCTAATGAATTAGGTGCTGACAGGGTAGTAAATGCAGTCGCAGCACATCATGATTACGGTGGCCCACTTATAATTATCGACTTTGGTACCGCAACGACTTTTGATATTATAGATACTGAAGGAAGTTATATAGGTGGAGTAATTACCCCTGGTATTAACCTTTCGCTAGATGCTTTGCATCAATCAACTGCTTTATTACCA
This sequence comes from Rhodospirillaceae bacterium, assembly GCA_002691085.1. Classification (GTDB taxonomy): domain Bacteria; phylum Pseudomonadota; class Alphaproteobacteria; order Rhodospirillales; family Rhodospirillaceae. The sequence goes on from NZGX01000042.1 coordinate 2,893, forward strand.
AGAATTTCACTGAGAAAACCTGTTAATAAATCGATATTGGGAAAATCCACTGTAGAAGCAATGAATTCTGGAATTTATTGGGGTTATGTTGGTTTAATCGAAGGAATTGTTAATAAAATTAAAAAAGATATTAATCTTGATTTCAAAATAATTGCTACAGGTGGATTGGCTCATTTATTTTCTGATACAGTAAATCATTTTTTTCATGTTGATGATAACTTAACTCTTAAGGGTTTGATGATTGTTCATAAGAGAAATATATTATGAACTCTATTCGCTATCCAAAATTTGAAAATGAACTTACTAATGAAGGTTTATGGTTTCTTCCATTGGGTGGAGCAGGTGAAATTGGCATGAATTTGAATCTCTATTGTTGTGATGGAGATTGGATAATAGTAGATTTAGGAGTTACGTTTAATGATTATAGGATGCCTGGCGCTGAAATTATTCTTCCAGACCCTATGTTTATTGAAGAAAGAAGAGATGCGCTCCTTGCAATAGTCCTTACTCATGCGCATGAGGACCATATAGGTGCAGTTGCGTATTTATGGGAGAGACTAAGGTGTCCAATTTATGCTACTCCATTTACTGCATCTTTTTTAAGACATAAACTATACGACATTGGTAAGATTGATGAGATAGAAATAACAGAAATAAATATTTCAAAAAAATTAATAGTTGGACCTTTTGAAGTTGAATTTATTAATCTGACCCATTCAATACCTGAGCCAAATGGATTAGCTATTTCTACTCCCTATGGAAATATCTTTCATACGGGAGACTGGAAATTTGATGATAATCCATTAGTTGGTGAAGCGTCAGATATGAAGAAACTTAATGATTTTGGGAATAAGGGAGTTCTTGCTCTTATTGGTGATTCTACTAATTCATTAACTTCTGGTAAATCAGGTTCAGAAAATGATGTTAAAGAAAGCTTATTAAATATAATTAGTTCTGAAAATGGAAAAGTTGTTGTCAGTTGCTTTGCTTCCAATTTGGCAAGGATTAAAAGTATTATAGACGCAGCTCATAAAAACGACAGAGAAGTTGCATTAGTTGGAAGATCTTTATGGAGAATTATAAATGTTGCTCGTGAAACTGGTTACCTAGATAATTCCATTAAGTTATATGAGGCGGAAGAATTATCATCCTTAACAAGTAAAAATTTACTTTATATATGCACTGGCAGTCAGGGCGAGCCAAGGGCTGCATTGACTAGAATCGCAGAGGGTAAACATCCTTATATAAGTCTTTGCGAAGAAGACACAGTTATTTTCTCTTCTCGCATAATACCAGGGAATGAAAAACCAATTTTTGCGTTATATAATAAATTTGCCAGGTTAGATGTGAAATTAATAACTTCAAAAAGTAACATGGTGCATGTATCAGGCCATCCCGCTCAAGAAGAGTTAAAGGAAATGTATAGTATTATAAAGCCTAATATCTCTATACCTATACATGGTGAGCAGATTCACTTGAAGTCTCATCTAAAAATTGCACAAAATTGTAAAGTTCCAAACTGTATTCTGGTAGAAAATGGGATGTTGACATTACTTGCCCCAGGTATTCCAGGTGTGAAAGAGCAAGTTTTTAATGGAAGAATGTCCTGGGAGGGCGATCGGGCTCTTCCCTACACTGGTTTGGTACTAAAAGAGAGAAAGAAGTTACATTATAATGGTTTAATTTTTATTACTGTACTAATCAAAAAAAAACCGATTTCCTTAATAGATTTGAAGATATCAGTTATTTCTCTTCCAATCCAGGATGATGAAAATGAGATAGTCCGTTTGGAGACAAATATTTTTAATTATCTTCTTTCAGGAGGCGAAGCCATGATTATTGATGACAAAACTATTCAAGCTAATATAAATAGGTTAATAAAGAAAACCTTCTATGAATACAAGGTAAGACCATTAGTTAAATATCATATATTCCGCGATTAGATTTTGGGAGAATTATAATGATTGGAAAGTTAAATCATATTGCCATTGTAGTTCCTGATCTTACTCTTGCAGCTAATACTTATAAGAGCGTATTTGGTGCAAATGTATCTGATCCTGTTTCACTCCCAGAGCATGGTGTTACTACTGTTTTTGTTAATTTACCTAATACTAAAATAGAACTTCTTCATCCCTTAGGAGATGGCTCACCTATAAAAAAGTTTTTAGATAGGAATGCTTCAGGGGGGATACATCATATCTGTTATGAAGTTCAAAATATAATAAAATCAAGAGATAAATTATTAGGAGATGGTTATAGGATACTTGGTGATCATGAGCCATCTGTTGGTGCCCACGGTAAACCTGTAATTTTTCTTCATCCTAAGGACTTTTTTGGAACTTTAATCGAATTAGAGGAAATATAGCTTATTTATATCTTAAGTATAAGTTGTTAATATGATAGTGTTTAACAAACTTATGATTAATTATATTCTATATTGAGGCATTAAATGCGCTTAAGTCGCGCTTTCATTCCAACCCTAAAAGAAAACCCAGTTGATGCAAAAATTGTTTCACATCGACTTATGTTACGTGCAGGTCTAATTAGACAACATGCTGCAGGAATATATAATTGGCTTCCCATTGGTACAGAAGTACTTAAAAATATATCTAGTATCGTTAGAGAAGAGCAGGATTCAACAGGTGCTCAAGAAATTATAATGCCTACAGTCCAATCAGCGGAACTATGGAAGGAAAGTGGCAGGTATAATGATTATGGTCCTGAAATGCTGAGAATTCAAGATCGTCAAGACAGAGATATGTTATATGGACCTACTCATGAAGAAGTTGTAACAGACATATTCAGAAATAATATAAGGAGCTATAAAGACCTCCCTATTAATTTATATCAAATTCATTGGAAATTTAGAGACGAGATTCGACCTAGGTTTGGCGTTATGAGAGGTAGAGAGTTTTTAATGAAGGATGCTTATTCATTTGATTTAACTTATGATGATGCATGTCATTCATATAATAAGATGTTCATTTCATATCTTCGTATATTTAAGAGATTAGGACTAAAGGCTATTCCAATGATTGCTGACTCAGGTCCGATAGGAGGTAGCTTGAGTCATGAATTTATTGTAATGGCTGCAACAGGTGAAAGTAAAGTTTATTGTGATAGGGAGCTTTTATCAAAAGAAATTGAACCACATATTGATTATGATTCTAATCTACAAGACGCTGTTGACGATTGGACAAAATATTATGCGGTTACAGAAGATAAGTATAGTAGTGAAGACTCAAATATAAAATCTAAAGATATTATTTCTGCAAATGGTATTGAAGTTGGTCATATTTTTCACTTTGGCCATAAATACTCAAAGCCATTAAACGCCAGTATTAAAGGTACAAATGGGAAAGATATATTCCCATTTATGGGTAGTTATGGGATTGGTGTTTCACGATTGGTTGCAGCTATAATTGAGGCTAACAATGATGAGAAAGGTATAATATGGCCAGAAATAGTTGCACCATATAAAATTGGATTGATTAGTTTAAAGGTTGGAGATTTAGAAGTAGATAATTTAGTAGAATCTTTATATCAAAAGATAAACTCTAAAGGTTATTCTGTTTTGTATGATGACAGAGAAGAAAGAGCAGGGGTAAAGTTCTCAGATATGGATTTAATAGGTATTCCATGGCAGATTATCATTGGTCCAAAAGGTATTAAAGAGGGTTATCTAGAATTGAAGAGTAGAAAGACAAATCAGCTATTTCAGGTTAGGTTGGATAATATTGAACAGAGTTTATTGCAATATGTATCTCCCTAAAATAGGAAAATAGACATGTTTGGCACGTTCGAGAGAATGATAGCAATTAGATACTTAAGGTCAAAAAGAAAAGAGGGCTTTGTTTCAATAATTGCTGGGTTCTCATTTATTGGTATTGGTTTGGGTGTTGCTACTTTAATTATAGTAATGTCAGTAATGAATGGTTNNNGNNANGATATAATGGATCGTATATTAGGTGTTGATGGTCATATTGATATTGTAAGTTACGGCGATAATATAAGTAATTATAAAGTAAAAGAAGTTATTATTAGTAATGTACCTGGCGTTACATCAGTCATGCCTCAGGTTAGTGGGCAGGTGATGGTTAATGTTAATAATTTCACTTCGGGAAGTATAGTTAGAGGCGTAGAGCCAATACGTTTGTCAGAAAGGTCAATTGTTTCAGAAAATATAATTATGGGCTCAATTGAAAATTTTAAAAAGAATAAAGGTATAATTATTGGGAAAAGAATGGCAAGGAGAGCGTCAATTACTGTGGGTGAAACTATTACCTTAATTTCACCCAATGGTAATATTACTGCCTTTGGTCAAATGCCAAGAATAAAAGAATTTGAAGTTTCTGCTATATTTGATGTTGGCATGAGTGACTTTAACTCTTCTATAATTTTTATGCCCTTAGATGTAGCTCAAGTATTTTTTAAAATTAAGAATCAGGTTTCAGAAATTGAAGTTCAAGTTGAGAATCCAGACAATGCTAGGTTAATTGCAAGAGATATATTTGATGCGCTTGGTCAAGAGATTAATGTTTATTCCTGGGAAAGTTCAAATGTAGCATTTTTTAATGCACTTCAAGTTGAAAGAAACGTAATGTTTCTAATTTTGACTTTAATAATTATTGTTGCTGCATTTAATATAATCTCGGGATTGATAATGCTTGTTAAGGATAAAAGTAAAGATATTGCTATTCTTAGAACAATGGGCGCTACAAGAATGATGATAATGAAAATTTTCTTCCTCTCTGGGGCTAGTATTGGTTTTATTGGAACTATTTTTGGTCTAGCACTTGGTATATTATTTTGTGAGAATATTGANCTTGTAAAAAACTTTCTGGAGTACTTAACNGGTACGAATTTATTTTCGCCAGAAATATATTTTCTTTCAACTATACCTGCTGAAATAAATTGGATAGAAGTTTTTTCAATAGTTTCAATGTCTCTATTCTTATCTCTTTCAGCAACTATTTATCCCTCATGGAGAGCATCGATAACAGACCCAGTAGAAACACTCAGGTATGACTAATAATATTCTAAAAATAGACTCTGTACACAGGTCTTTTAAACAGGGTGATAAAAGCTTAAATATCCTAAAGGGTATAAATCTATCTTTAAAACCTGGAGAATTAGTTGCATTGTTAGGACCCTCAGGTTCAGGGAAATCAACTCTTCTTCACCTAGCAGGTCTTTTAGAAAAACCAGATAGCGGAGAAATAATTATAGACGGTAAGTCATCACATCTTTTTTCAGAAAAAAAAATATCATCCTTAAGGTCAAAATACTTTGGTTTCGTTTATCAATACCATCACCTACTATATGAATTTTCTGCAGTTGAGAACATAATGATACCGCAGATAATTGCAGGAGTAGGCCCCTCTCAAGCAAGAATTAGATCAAAGGAGTTATTATCCAAAGTAAATTTAATTGATAGGCAAAATCATCGTCCAGGAGTATTATCAGGTGGTGAACAACAACGAGTCGCTATAATTAGAGCATTAGCTAATAATCCAAAAGTACTTTTAGCTGACGAACCTACGGGTAATCTGGATCCAAATACTGCTGATGTTGTTTTTAATGAATTATTATATTTTTCAAGAGAGAATAATCTGGCGGGTTTAGTTGCTACTCATAATATAGAGCTTGCAAAAAGAATGGATAGAATGTTTATATTGAATGATGGCCGCCTATTTGAAAACCATGAATAACTAAAATGAGTAATTATAAACATTCAGATTTTATTCATCTTCGCTTTCACTCAGCTTATTCATTAGCTGAGGGTGCAATTAAAATTAAAGAAATAATACCTATAGCATTAAATGAAAGAATGCCAGCAATCGGAATTTGTGACTCGGGAAATCTTTTTGGTTCATTGGAGTTTTCAGTTGAATGCGTAAAAAATGGAATTCAACCTATAATTGGTTGTCAGTTGAGCTTGAGCCCTTCAAGTGAATATGAGTATAGTGGTAAGAAAGATATAATTTATGACCAAATTGTTTTAATTTGTAAAAATCAGGTAGGTTATAAGAATCTCGTTAAATTAGTAACTCAAAGTTTTCTAGATACTCCAATTGGAATGGAGGCACATGTTAATTTAAATGATATTTTTAAGTATTCAAATGGGTTAATTGTATTAACTGGAGGCTATCAGGGCTCTGTGGATAGACTTCTTTTGCAGGGTAAATTTGACGAAGCCGAAAAATTTCTTTTAGAGTTAAAAAAATATTTTGGTGATTCCCTATATATAGAAATCCAAAGGCACGGCCTAGATGTCCAAAAGAAAATTGAGAAAAGTCTATTAGATTTAGCGTATTCAAATACTATTCCTATTGTAGCAACTAATGAAGCTTATTTTCTTAATAAAAAAATGTTTGAGGCACATGATGCACTTCTTTGCATAGGAGAAAAAAAACTTCTTTCTGACAAGGATAGAAGAAGAGTTACATTAAATCATAGTTTCAAAACGTCTAAAGAAATGATTAATGTTTTTCAAGATCTTCCTGAAGCAATTGAAAATACATTAAATATAGCAAAAAGATGTAACATGATTGTAGAATGTAGCGAACCTATTCTACCAAAACTTCCAAATCAGTCTGGTCTAAGTGAGGAGCAGCTCCTAAGGAATGTCTCAGTGAAAGGCCTAAATGATAAATTTAAGAAATATGAATATTTTAATAATGATAATATTAAATCAGAATATTCTAAGCGTTTAAATTTTGAATTAGAAATAATAGAAAAAATGGGATTTGCAGGATATTTCCTAATTGTCTCTGATTTTATCCAATGGGCAAAGTCTCAAAATATACCAGTTGGTCCTGGAAGAGGTTCTGGAGCTGGTTCACTTGTTGCATGGGTAATTTTAATCACTGATTTAGATCCAATAAAATATGGACTATTGTTCGAGAGGTTTTTAAATCCAGAGAGAGTATCAATGCCTGATTTTGATATTGATTTTTGCCAAGATAGACGAGATGAGGTTATAAGTTATGTGCAAAGTAAATATGGTAATGATAGAGTTGCTCAAATTATTACTTTTGGAAAACTTCAGGCAAGAGCTGCAGTAAGGTACATTGGAAAAGTTATTGATATGCCTCTTGGTCTAGTTGATAAGTTAGCCAAGATGATACCAAATAATCCAGCAAAACCCGTTGATTTAAAACAGGCTCTAAGAGAAGATAAGGAGCTTAAAGATTTATATAAAAATGACGAGAGTATAAAGCAACTTTTTGATTTGGCTCAAAAGGTAGAGGGTTTATACACTCACGCATCTACCCATGCGGCAGGTTTAGTTATATCAGATAAAGAATTAACTGATGTTCTTGCTTTATACCGTGACCCAAGTTCAGATATGCCGCTCACTCAGTTTGATATGAAGTGGTCAGAAAAAGCTGGTTTAGTGAAATTTGATTTTCTGGGACTAAAGACTTTAACAGTCATAGATAAGGCGATTAAGCTTTTAGAAAAAAGAAATATTCATATTGATATATCTAATATTTCTTTATCAGATAAAAGAACCTTTGAATTATTATGTAAAGGGGAGACGGGTGGTGTCTTTCAATTAGAGAGTTCTGGGATGAGGGATAGTTTAAGAAAATTGAAGCCAGATGTATTTGAAGACATAATAGCAATGGTTGCTTTATATAGACCAGGCCCTATGGATAATATCCCAAGTTTCATAGAGAGAAAACATGGTCGAGAGGAAATTTATTACTTACATAATGTTTTAGAGCCATATCTTAAAGAAACTTACGGTATAATGATATATCAAGAGCAGGTTATGCAAGCAGCTCAGGTTATATCTGGTTATTCATTAGCTGATGCTGATATTTTAAGGAGGGCAATGGGTAAAAAACTTCCAGAGGAGATGGATGCTCAGGAAGAAAAATTTATTTCGGGCGCAATAGCTAGAAATACAACTAGAGAAAAAGCCCAAAAAATATTTAAAGATATGGCAGTTTTTGCTGGTTATGGCTTTAATAAATCTCATGCTGCTGCATATGGATTGATTGCTTATCAGACTGCTTTCTTAAAAGCAAATTATCCTGTGGAATTTTTTGCTGCTATAATGTCTTTAGATCTTCAAGACACAGATAAACTTTCAACTTTTAGATCAGAGCTTACAAGGTCTGGTATATTACTTCTCCCGCCAGATATAAATAAATCAAATAGTGAGTTTTCAGTTGAAAGAACCGAAAAAAATACTCTAGCAATTAGATATGCGCTTTCTGCAATAAAGAATGTTGGTACAGGTATTATAAAAACTATATGTAACGAAAGAGAGATGAATGGAGTTTATAAAGATATATATGATTTTGCAAATAGATTAGATCCATCAAACTTTAACAAAAGAACACTTGAGAACTTATCTAAAGCTGGCGCTTTAGATTCATTAAATAAGAACCGTTCAAAGCTTTTTCACAATTCAGAAAAAATAATAAAATTTGCTCAAACATGTCACGATGATAAGAAAAGCGGACAGGGTGGTTTATTTAGTAAGAAGCATTTTAATATAGATGAATTCGACGACTGGGACATGTCAGAAAAATTAAATTGCGAATTAGATGCTGTAGGTTTCTACTTATCATCTCACCCCTTAGATGCATATTCTGATATTTTAGAAATTATGAAAATTACAAAGTCCTCTGATTTGGACTATGATAATATACACAGGATACCAAATAGTATTTCAATGGTGGGTTCAGTAACAAAAATATCAGAGAGAATAAATAAAAATAATAAAAAGTTTGCAATAGTTACTCTATCAGATTCAGGTGGTACTTTTGAAATTTTTGTTTATGAGGAAGTCTTGTTGAGAAGTAGATCTTATCTTGATCCAGGCTCAATTGTACTTTGTAAAATTAATATTTCTAAAGGATTAGACCAACTTCGAATGAGTGCAGGTAGCATTGCACCGTTTGACACGTCTAATGGCTTTCAGACTAAATCTATAAAGATTTTAATTGATAGTGAAGATGCAATTCTTCCTTTGAAAGACATACTCATTGCAGATAAAAAAGGTGAAAAGATTGTAACCTTAGTGGTTAAAAAAGATAATAGACAGGTTGAAGTTGAATTGCCAGATAAGTTTACACTTACGTTAAGAACATTATCAGCGATCACCAAGACCGCTGGTGTTGTTTCACTTAGTAGTTTAAAATAATATCTTAAATATATGGAGGTTGTTATGAGAAATATAAGCCCTGTAATAAATTTCTTTTCTATAAATCTTATTTTAATTATATTTTTTTTGCAGAATGTAAATGCTTCTGATTTTACTATTAGGAGAGGATACGCAGATGGTCCTTTTGGACAAGTTCATTTTCAAGATGTTACACCTATCGATATCAAAGGTTTGCCTCTTATACTTTTACATCAAGCCCCAATGACACTGAGGCAATTTGATAATGTCTATAAGTTACTTGCAAACCTTAATATTCGTTCAATTTCAATTGATACACCTGGTTTTGGACAGTCTGATGTTCCTAACTTTGTTCCTAAAGTCGAAGATTATGCAAAAGTTATTCCAGCAGTAATGGATCATTTGGGTTTAAAGAAAGCAAATTTACTTGGTCATCATACTGGTGCATTGATTGCAACATCAGTATCAATACAATTTCCAAATAGAATTAAAAATTTAATTATTAATGGTCCTTTCCCAATGACAGATGAAGAGCGGAAGAGGTGGTTAAAAGGTAATAAAGAAAGAGAACAAGATTTTGTATATGCAAATGATGGAAGCCATATGCAATCAAGCTTTATGGGTCGCTATCGTATGTATGGAGATAATCCTGATCCAAAATTAATAACGCGTTATACTGTAGAAAAGTTCACTGGTCTTGGGCCATTCTGGTATGGCCATCATGCAGCATTTCAGTACAATTTTAATTCTGACTTTCCTAAAGTTTCTCATCGAACTCTTCTTTTAACGAATACAGGTGATCAAATATACGAAAATGCACTTAGGGCCCAAAAAATGAGACCAGATCTTGATTTTGTCGCTCTAAAAGGTGGTGGGGTTGATATTGTTGATCAAATGCCTAATGAATGGGCAAAAGTTGTTGCGGATTTCCTTCAAAAATGAAATAATAAAAAAAGTTGCAATAATTAGAGATCAGTGACTTGATTTATTTGCAATAAAGACATAAAAGACAGAAATTACACACACGGGGATGCGGCATTTGATTTCAATTGTCGATCCGGTCCACTTTTTTTAGTGGCACAGACTCTCCGTGGAGGCTTAACCGGAGAATATAAATGCCTTTACCTAGTTTTACTATGCGCCAGCTGATTGAAGCTGGATGCCATTTTGGTCACAACACAAGAAGGTGGAATCCTAAAATGGAGCCCTTTCTTTATGGTAGTCGAGATGGAATTCATATCTTAGACTTACAACAAACAGTTCCATTGCTTCACAGGGCTATGCAGGCTGTGCATGATGCTGTAGCTGATGGTGGCAGAATACTTTTTGTTGGTACAAAGAGACAAGCCTTTGACCTAATAAAGGAATATGCTGGAAAGTGTGGTCAGTATTATGTGAATCATCGCTGGCTTGGTGGCATGTTAACAAATTGGAAGACAATTTCTAAATCAATAAAACGATTAAAAGAATTAGAGGCTCAGTTTGAATCCGAGGATGGTTTATCTGGTTTAACAAAAAAAGAGACATTAAATCTTCAAAGAGAAAAGGATAAACTTGATCTAGCAATAGGTGGCATAAAAGATATGCCTGGTCTGCCTGATCTTCTTGTAATTGTAGACACAAATAAAGAGAGTATTGCTGTAGCAGAAGCGTTTCATTTAAATATACCAGTTGTTGCTGTTTTGGATAGTAATTCTGACCCTAATGGAATTACCTACCCAGTCCCAGGAAATGATGATGCAATTAGGGCTATCAGATTATATCTAGAATTAATTTCGGGGTCAGTTCTTGATGGTATTAAAGATGAAATGCATGCCGCTGGTGTAGATCTTGGTGAATCAGATAAGCCAATTGAGAAAAACCTAGATGCTAAAGAAAAATCAACTGACGATATTAAAACAGAAGAAAATAAATCAAGTGATATTAGTACTAGTACAGAATTAAAAATAAAAAATACATCATCAAAGAAAGAAGTTGCATCAGATTTTTCAGCATTGGAAATATTAAAACCTAAAGATAATAAAAAGTCATCCACTATTCTAAAAGAAGATTCTGCAGAAAAAACAGATAGTCAAATAGCTGATGATGGCGACGGTATAAGTAATAAAGATTCATCTAAACCAGAAGATGCCAAAATTAAATTAGGTTCAGATGATGGGCCTGGTATAGAAGAAAAATTAACTAAAACAAAAGTGAAAAATACTTCTACAAAACAACCAGCCACTAAAAAACCTTCTTTGAAAAAAGTAGCTGTAAAAAAAGTTGTCGCTAAAAAGACAATTGCCAAAAAAACCACAGCTAAAAAAACTGTAGCAAAAAAAGTAACTGCAAAAAAGACAGTTGCCAAGAAAACGACTGTCAAAAAAGCAACAGCAAAGAAAGATTAATCTAATATGTTTAAATTATCAGCATCACTCGTTAAAGAACTTAGAGAAAAGACAGGTTCAGGGATGATGGATTGCAAAAAGGCTTTAGCCGAGACTGATGGTGATATTAATTCTGCAATAGATTGGTTGCGTGCTAAGGGTCTCTCAGCTGCTGCAAAAAAATCTAACAGAACAACAGCAGAAGGTCTTGTTTCTTTTTATATTGAAAAGAATAAAGCATCAATAATAGAAGTTAATGCGGAAACAGATTTTGTATCAAGAAACGATATGTTTCAAGAATTTGTTAAAAAGGTAGCTAAATTATCAATAATCACAAGAGGGAATTTAGAGGGCCTGCTTGAGCAAAAAATATCTGATAATAACAATTCAGTTTCAGAAGAATTAACTAGTTTGATTTCCACTATTGGTGAAAATATGAATATAAGAAGATCTGATTTTATTGAAGTTAATAAGGGCATTATTGCTTCATACATGCATTCATCTGTTGCTGAAGGTCTAGGTAAAATTGGTGTTCTTGTCTCTATTGAGGGTGATACTTCATCATCACTAATAACTAACTTTGGAAAAAAGCTAGCAATGCATATAGCCGCCTCTAATCCAAGATTTATTAATATTGATAACGTTGATAAAGAAACACTAGATAGAGAAAGACAAGTTTTAACTGAACAGGCCCTTGATTCAGGTAAGCCCAAAGAAGTTATAGATAAAATGGTTGATGGAAGAATTAAGAAATTTTTTGATGAAATAGTTCTGTTAGAACAATTATTTGTTCTTTCTGATGATAAGCTAAAGGTAAGGCAAGAAATTGCTAATATTGAAAAAGAACTTGGCTCAAAGATTGTTATAAAGAATTTTGTCAGGTTCTCTCTTGGGGAAGGTATCGAAAGGGAAGAAAAAGATTTTGCATCAGAAGTTGCCGAAGCTGTAAAATAGGATGTTTATTAATTTCTTTCTTTTAAAAAAATTATAAATGTCTGATTTTCTCAAATATAAAAGAATAATGGTAAAAATATCTGGCGAGGGATTGATGGGGCCAGATAAAAGTGGTGTAAATAAAGATACAGTAAAATCAATAGCTCTAGATATCCAATCTGTTTTATCAATGGGAATTCAAGTTTGTATTGTTATAGGTGGTGGTAACATATTTAGAGGCGTATCTGCAGCTTCAGAAGGAATGGACAGAGTTTCAGCAGATTATATGGGTATGCTTGCTACAGTAATTAATGCACTAGCCTTACAAAATGCTCTAGAGAATGCCGGTGTAACTACACGAGTCCAATCTGCAATAGCAATGAATGCAATTTGCGAGCCTTATATTAGAAGAAGGGCAGAAAGACACCTAAGCAAGGGTAGAGTTGTTATATTTGCCGCAGGTACAGGCAATCCTTTTTTCACAACTGATACTGCAGCTGCTTTAAGGGCTGCAGAGATGAGTTGTGATGTATTATTAAAAGCAACCCAAGTTGATGGTGTGTATTCTTCTGATCCAAAATCTGATCCCAGTGCAGTAAGATTTGATAAGTTAACATTTGATAATGTATTGTCTAAAAATCTTAAAATAATAGATACTTCTGCGATTGCTTTAGCAAGAGAGAAAAATATGCCAATAATTGTATTTGACATGCATGAAGAATCAAGTTTAGCTAACGTTTTAAGAAATAAAAAGAAATATACCTTCATTGGAGATATAGGTTAGATTATGTCGGATTATTCAGTTGTTGAAAAAGATATGAAACGTAGAATGGAAACAACTCTAGATTTCCTCAAGAAAGAATTAAGTTCTTTAAGGACTGGCAGGTCAACAGTTTCACTTTTAGAGAATATAACTGTAGATGCTTATGGTAGTTCAGTTCCTATTTCGCAAGTAGCAAGTTTAGCTGCTCCTGAACCAAGACTTTTAACTGTACAAGTTTGGGATAAATCACAAGTTCAGTCAGTTGAGAAGGCAATTCTTCAATCGGAGCTGGGATTAAATCCAGCTACGGATGGTCAGCTTATAAGAGTTCCCATTCCACCTTTGAGTGAAGAAAGGCGAGAAGAGTTAAAAAAAATAGCTTCTAAATACGCTGAAGATGGAAAAGTTTCTCTAAGAAATATTAGACGGGATTGTAATGATCAAATAAAGAAATCAGAAAAAGATGGTGAGATTTCAAAAGATCAGCATCATGAATATCAAGAAGATATTCAGTCTACAACGAATCATTACTCTAAAAAGATAGAAGAAATTTTATTGCAGAAACAACAAGAAATAATGCGAGTTTAGTAATCTTATTTAATTTTTTTAGTAATTATTTTTCCATTCAGGAGTAATTAGTTATTCCAAAACATGTTGCTATAATTATGGATGGTAATGGTAGATGGGCACAGTCAAGAAATTTACCTAGAACCGAAGGTCATAAACAGGGTGCTAACTCTATAAAGAGTACCGTGAAAGAAGCTATTAATCTTGGTGTATCCTATCTAACATTATTTGGTTTTTCTGTAGAAAACTGGAAAAGACCAAAGGTAGAAATTCGTGAGCTTATGGGTCTATTAAACCTTTATCTAAGAAAAAATATTAATGAACTAGAGAATGAAGGTGTATGTTTAAGGGTCATTGGAAGTTTAACAAGGCTTCCCAATGAAACTGTTAAAATGATTGAAGATGCTGAAAGAAGAACAAAGTTAAATAATAGGCTGATTTTAACAATCGCTTTGAGTTATGGTAGTAGGCAGGAAATAATATCAGCAGTTCAAGAAATTGCAAATGATGTACATCATGGTAAAATAAGTGTGGAAGAAGTTAATGATATAATTTTTTCAAAAAAATTATTCACCAATGATCTTCCTGATCCAGACCTGCTAATAAGGACATCAGGTGAAAAGCGTTTAAGTAATTTTCTTTTATGGCAGATTGCTTATACTGAGCTTATATTTACTGATACACATTGGCCTGATTTTAATGCTAAATGCTTTAATGAAGCAATTGAAGAATATAAAAGTCGTGATAGAAGATATGGAATAGTTTCAAGTTGATTGATTTACCTTTAAGAATATTGACATCAGTTATATTAGCACCTTTAACACTTGCTGTTATTTATATAGGTACGCCTTATATTACCTTTTTAATGTTTTTAACAGTATTTTTAATTTTATCCGAGTATAAAAAAATATCTAAAAAAAGTTATTTAGACATTCAAGTTTTATTGATGATATCTGGATCATTTATAAGTATTTTAGTTACACTTAATAGTTTTATGTTTTCATTATCTTTAATTTTATTTTTCTTTTTTTTAGTTTCTTTAATTAATTATAGAAATAATGAGCCATTTCTCTATAACTCTTTCTTTTTTTTATATTCTGTAATTCCTGCAATCATATTACTCTTTATTTATGATTATGTAGGTTTCATTACTATCCTATGGATGTTATGTGTTATTTGGGCAAGTGATATTGGAGGGTATATTTTTGGAAATTTATTTGGAGGGATGAAGCTTATTCCAAAAGTTAGCCCAAACAAAACTTGGTCTGGGGCAATTGGTTCTGTTTTTTGTTCTGTGTTAGTTTCAGGCATTTTATTATATTTAACAAGCAACGAATGGTCTCTTCTTTCTTCTTTCTTTGCATTTCTTGTATCAATAATTGGACAGTTGGGAGATATTATTCAGAGTGGTTTTAAAAGATATTATAAGGTAAAAGATACAGGAACTATTTTTCCTGGCCATGGGGGGGTAATGGACAGAGTAGATAGTTTATGGTTAGCAAGTATTCTCCTTTTCTTTATTGTTATTTTTACTAATTCTGGAGTTGAAACTTGGTAGCAAATAGAATCAATCCAAAAACTAAAAAAACAATTTCAATATTAGGCTCAACTGGGAGTATAGGGCAAGCAACTTTAGATATTATTAGAGCTAATCCAGATACATTTAAGGTAAAGGCATTAACTGCTGGGGCAGATGTAGAAAAGTTATATAATCAAGCAATAGAATTTAAACCCGAAATAATTGCAGTTTCAGATAAAGATAAATATCCTTGGCTCAAAGATAAATTGAGTGATTTAGATATTAAAGTTGAGGCAGGTGTTAAGGGTTTAATTACGGTTACTAATTTATCAGTAGATTTTGTAATGGCTTCTATAGTAGGTGCTGCAGGCCTTTTACCAACAATTAATGCTTTAAAAAGTTGTAATACCTTAGGTATTGCTAATAAAGAATGTTTGGTATCAGCGGGTGATTTGTTCATGAAAAGCGTAACCGAACAAAAAGTAAACTTATTACCGGTGGACTCTGAACATAATGCCATATTCCAGGTATTAGACAGGCAAAATAAAGATTCTGTGAGTCGTATTATTTTAACTGCATCAGGAGGTCCTTTCAGGTCATGTACTATCGATGAGATGTCCAGAGCCACAACTAAAGAAGCCTTAATTCATCCTAATTGGAAAATGGGTCCAAAAATATCTATTGATTCTGCTACAATGATGAATAAAGGTTTTGAGCTTATAGAGGCTTATCATATTTTTGACTTTTCTGAGGATAAGATAGATATAGTTATACACCCAGAGTCTATAGTTCATAGTCTAGTGGAGTTTTTTGACGGTTCAACGCTTGCACAACTTGGAACACCAGATATGAAAACTCCAATTGCATATACTCTTGCATGGCCAAAAAGAATGGTATTAAAAGAGAATAGTATGGATTTTAATTCTCATATTTCACTTAATTTTTATCCACCTGACCATCAGCGCTTTCCTGCACTTAATCTCGCAAGAGAGTCATTGAAGGCTGGTGGTAATGCTCCAACAATTCTTAATGCAGCAAATGAAGTTGCAGTTGACAGGTTCCTTAAAAAGGATATTAAATTCCTTGATATAATTAAAATAATTGAATATTGCCTTAATTCTATTCCTTTCACTGTACTTAATGATATAGAGCATGTACTTTCAATGGATGAGGAAACACGAAAAGTAGCTCAGTTGTGGTCGGTTTAACTTTAGGTTTAATTAAATTCTGGAAGCTAGAAATATGGAACAATTAATCAATATTACATCAGCAGTTTCTTGGAATCTCTTCAGTTTTATAATTCTTTTGTCAATAATTGTTTTTGTCCATGAGATGGGTCATTTTCTTGTTGCTAGGTTTTATAAAGTAAAATGTGAAGTTTTTTCAGTAGGTTTTGGTCCTGAGCTTTTTGGTTTTAATGATAGTCATGATACTAGATGGAAGTTTTGTATCATACCCCTTGGTGGTTATGTTAAGATGTTTGGTGAGGGTGATGCTGTAAACCCAACTTCTTCTCATAATGAAAATGAAGATTTGACCGAAGAACAAAAATCTAAATCATTTAAATTTAAGCCACTATATCAACGTTCGTTAATTGTTTTTGCGGGCCCAGCTATAAATTTTATTTTAGCAGTTCTGCTCTATTTTATTTTAAATATTTATGGAGTTTATCAACTTAAGCCTATTGTTGGTTCTGTCCAGGATAATATGCCTGCTGCCATCTCAGGAATAGAAGTTGGTGATAAAATTTTAAGTATAAATGGGGAAAGTGTAGAATCATTTTCAGATTTACCTAGGATTATAAATTATACTCCTTCTGATGTTTTAGAAATATCTATATTAAGAGGAAACAGCGTAATATATAAAAAAATTATTCCAGAAATAGTTTCTGACATAACACCCGCTGGTAAAGAAATATCAACAAAAAAAATGGGTATTGGGCCAGATTATGAATCAAGAATTATTAAAAGAGAATTAAACCCAATCATTGCCTTTATAAATGCTGTTAAACAAACTTTCTCTCTCACTTTAAATATTTTATTCTTTTTGGGGCAAGCCTTTCAGGGGAATATATCTTTAGATCAATTTGGTAGTATTCCTTCTATTGGTAAATATGCTGGCCTTGCAGCTAGCTCTGGTTTAGTTAGTTTCTTAAGCTTTATGGCAATTTTATCAATTAATTTGGGCATTATTAATCTTTTACCAATACCTTTACTTGATGGTGGTCATCTCTTATTTTATACCCTAGAAGCAATACTTGGACAGCCATTACCAGAGTACATTCAAGAATGGAGTTATAGATTTGGTCTAGTTTTTTTATTAGGTTTTATGATAATTATACTGACTAAAGATCTCCCGACTTTTCTTTCATGGGGTTCTTTCTAATATAAATAAGTAGATTTTCTGTTGAAGTTAAAATGATTAGAAGTATTATGAGCAAAGAATTTTTTTATCTACCTATATTCTATTTAAAGTTTTTACTTTTAGTATCTCTTTACCCAAGTATCACATCATCTCAAACTATTGGCGACAAAGTTTCACAAATTGCAGTTCAAGGAAATCAAAGAATAGAACCTGCAACTATTAGAACTTATATTGCAATAAGAGAGGGCGATCCTTTTGATCCAGTTTTGATAGATAGGTCTTTAAAAACATTATTTTCAACTGGACTTTTTGCAGATGTTTCCTTTGCCCGTAGGGGAACAATTCTCATAGTGAGAGTAGTAGAAAATCCAATAATTAATAGGATTATTTTTGAAGGTAATAAACGTATTGAGAATGACAAACTTGAGCCTGAAATACAGCTAAGAGCAAGAGTCGTCTATACAAGAGCGAAGGTTCAACAAGACGTTGAAAAAGTTCTTGATATTTACAGAAGAAGTGGAAGATTTGCTGTAACTGTCGACCCTAAAGTTATTGAGCTTCCTCAGAATAGAGTTGATTTAGTTTTTGAGATTAATGAGGGTGACCCTACGTATGTTAGGAAAATTAATTTTATAGGAAATAAAAAATATTCTGATAGAAAATTAAGAGATGTTATCCTTACAAGAGAAGAGAGATGGTGGAGATTTCTAACATCTAATGATACATATGACCCTGACCGTACGGCTTATGATCAAGAATTGCTTAGGCAGTTTTATTTATCTGAAGGTTATGCAGACTTTGAAGTTTTGTCAGGAGTGGCAGAATTAGCACCCAATAGAGAAAGTTTTTTTGTAACAATTACAATCAAAGAAGGTCCAAGATATAGGTTTGGTAATTTAGATGTAGAAGTCTCTATACCTAATCTTGATAAGGAAGATCTAAGTGATGCAATAGTTTCAGAGAGTGGTGACTGGTATAATGCTAAAACTATTGAAGATACAATAGAAGAATTTACAGATATTGTTGGAGGTTTTGGTTATGCATTTGTTGATATAAGACCAAAAGTTTTTAGACAAAAAGATAATAATACAATTGATGTAGTTTTTGATGTTCAAGAAGGTCCTAGGGTTTTTGTAGAAAGAATAAATATAACTGGTAATGTAAGAACAGTTGATAAGGTCATTAGAAGAGAATTTCGTTTAGTTGAAGGTGATGCATTTAATTCTGCACTTCTTAGGAGGTCTCGAGAAAGGTTAGAAAACTTAGGCTATTTTAAGGAAGTAGAAGTAGAAAATATTCCCTCTGAAGTTTTTCCAGATAGGACTGTTATAAATGCAAACGTTGAGGAACAGTCAACTGGAGAATTACAATTTGGAATTGGTTTTTCAAGTGGCTATGGAGCTCTATTTGACGTTGGAATAAGAGAGAGGAATCTTTTGGGTAAGGGTCAAGATCTTAGGTTTAATTTTAGCCTGGCTCAACAACAAACGCAGATAGATCTTGGCTTTACTGAGCCGTACTTTTTGAATAGAAGACTGGCAGCTGGTGCAGATTTGTTCGCCACTGAAACTGATTATGAAGATGAAGCAGGATTTATTAGTCAATCGGTAGGTGGAACATTAAGGTTAGGTTTCAACTATAATGAGTATGTTTTTCAAAGAGTAAGTTATTTACTATCGTGGAACAGATTAGAAGGTCTAAATCCTTTTTTCTCATCACAATATATACAGGAACAAGCAGGAACTACAACTACTTCTCAAATTAGTCAAACATTTGCTATAGATAGACGTAATAACATAATAGATCCTTCAAATGGTTATTTCTTAAGTATTTCTAGTGATTTAGCTGGACTTGGTGGAACAGAAAAATATATAAGAGCTAACTTAGGTATAGGTTATTATAAAGAGCCATTTGACGGATGGGTTGTTAGCATGACAGGAAATGCAGGTTATATCTTTGGATTAGGTGAAGATGTTAAAATTTTTCAGAGATACCAACTGGGAGGAAATAACTTAAGGGGATTTGAGGACTTTGGAGCAAGTCCTAGGGCTGTTCCATTAGGGACTGATGGAAATCCCTTTTTTGGCTTTAGAGGCAGGGGGAATGCTGTTGGAGGCGATTGGATTGCAACCGCAAGTGTTGAGCTTGAATTACCCTTGGGTTTACCTGAAGAAGTAGGTATAACCCCAAAAGTATTTAGTGATTGGGGGACAATAGGTGCTCCTAAGGATATTTCAAAAGATGACCAAATAGTTTTTCAGTCTCAAAAGATTAGAGGTTCTGTAGGGGTTGGTGTAGAATGGGAATCACCTGTTGGTCCTATAAATATTGACTGGACTAGAGTGCTAAGACAGGCAGATTTTGATATTACAGAAAGTTTTCGTGTTAATTTTGGACAAAGGTTTTAAAAAATGTATAAAATTATTTTTACTTATTTTTCGTTTATAATTTCATTCTATTTTCTTTCCATAGAAGGTACTAATGCCCAATCAAGTTCTTTTACTAGACCAGTGATTGGTGTGTTGAGTACACAATTAATAGAGAGGGACTCCCTCGCAGCAAAAGGTGTTCGTCTAGAAAGAGATAAATTTCTTACTAAATATCAGACTGAGGTTAGAGAATTAGAGACCGAAATGCGAGATGAGGACCAGAGACTAGCACAACAGAGGAATGTTTTGGCTCCTGAGGTCTTTCAGCAACAAGTTGAAGCTTTTCAGCAAAAAATGGGAACCGTACAACGTGATCTTAGAGTTAAGCAGCAAAACCTGACTGCAGTTTACGAACAAGCCTTAAATGAAATAAGACAAGAAATGATGAGAATTTCAAGTACAATAGCTCAGGAGAGAGGTATAAATATGGTTTTGCCTCAACAGTTGGTTCTATTATCAGATCCATCAATGGATATAACCAGGCCAGTTCTTGAGATACTTAATGAAAGATTACCTTCTGTTGCTATGAAAAATCCTGAAGTCGATACTGAAAATAAAGACTCAGATAAGAAATAAAGAACTAGATATATAATGCCTGATAAACGTTTCTTTTTTAACAAGGGACCATTTAAGGTAAAAGAAATTTTTAGAATTCTGAATAAGGATTTACCTAATAACTTAGATGGTAATTTTATTCTTGAAGATGTTGCTTCTTTAGAAGATGCCTCTAAAAATGACATTTGTTTTTTTTCTGGGTCAAATAAAAATATTGTCCCACCTCAACATAATTATGGTCTTTGTATAACTAGCCCTGAAATGATAAAAACAATGTTGGGTTGTGGTTCAAATATTTCTGTAACAAACCCTTTATTAGCCTTTTCTATGGTGGCATCAATGTTTTATCCTAAATGTTCTTATCTAGGAAATATTGATAAATATGTTAACAGTTTTATAGATGAAACCTCAGTAATTTCTCCAAATGCAATAATACATCCAGGTGTTTTTATTGGAGCAAATGCAAAAATAGAGAACAATGTTATCATTGGAAGTAATTCTGTAATCGGTAATGGTGTTACGATTAAAGAAGATAGTGTAATAGGCCCAAATTCTACTATTCAATTTTCTGATATTGGTAAAAACGTTATAATTGATTCAGGGTGTAGAATTGGTCAAGAAGGTTTTGGTTTTGTTTTTGATGAAAATACAAAAAAACATATAAGAGTACCGCAATTAGGGATCGTAAAAATAGATGATGATGTTACTGTTGGGGCAAATTGTACTATTGATAGGGGCTTTTTAACTAATACTTCTATTGGAGAAGGATGTAGAATTGATAATCAGGTGCAAATTGGACACAATGTTAAATTAGGAAAAAGATGTATTATAATTGCACAAGTTGGCATTTCAGGTAGTTGTGTTATAGGCGATGATGTAATACTCGCCGGTCAGGTAGGCGTTGCCGATCACGTTACTATAGACTCAAACGCTAAAGTTGCAGCTAAATCAGGTGTTATGAAGAATGTAAAATCAGGAGAGGCAGTAATGGGATATCCTGCAAAAAAAATAAGATCTTTTTGGAGAGAAATAGTATTTATTTCTAAAAGCTCAAAAAAACATTAGTCGATTATAAGTAACTATTTCAGTAAGGATTTATATAAAGCTATGACAGAAACTCAGATAAATCATGAAACGGTTGTCAATATTGGGGATATTATGAAAATAATACCTCATCGTTATCCATTTCTATTAGTTGATAGGGTCATTAATTTAATACCTGATAAGAGCGTTATTGCTATTAAGAATGTTTCAATTAATGAAGAATTCTTTCAAGGACATTTTCCATCAAAACCAGTAATGCCAGGTGTATTAATTATAGAATCAATGGCCCAGTCTGCGGCAGTATTAGTATCAAAGACTTTAGGAATAGATGCGCAAGGTAAAATTGTTTATTTCATGACAATTGATAATACAAGATTTAGAAGCCCTGTTGTCCCCGGTGATCAATTAAAATTAGAAGTTTATAAAGTTAGACAGAGAAAAAATGTATGGAAATTTGATGGTAAAGCATTTGTTGATAGAGTTTTAGTGGCAGAGGGCTCCTTTTCAGCCATGATTGTGGATTTAGTTTAATCATGTCTAATATTCATAATTCATCAATAATTGATTCTAATGCAAGAATTTCTAAATCTGCAAAAATTGGACCATTTTGTATTATTGGACCTGACGTTATAATTGGAGAAAAGGTATGTCTGATTTCTAATGTCTCTATAACTGGGAAAACCACAATAGGAGATAATACGAAAATTTATCCTTTCGCAACACTAGGACAAGACCCGCAGCACGCAGATTATAAAGGTGAACCCTCATCTCTTATTATTGGAGAAAATAATATTATAAGAGAAAGCGTAACAATTCACCCAGGTACAAAAAATGGAAATATGAAGACAGTCATTGGAGATAACTGTTTTTTTATGGCTGGAAGTCATGTTGCTCATGACTGTAAAGTTTTTAATAATGTAATTCTGACCAACTCTGCTGCTTTAGGAGGGCATGTAACTGTTGAAGAATTTGCAATTATAGGTGGATTATCAGGTATTCATCAGTATGTTAGAATAG
>NZGX01000043.1 GCA_002691085.1 Rhodospirillaceae bacterium
GTAAATGTTTAAATTATTTATGAAAATTGTGAGAAAATATGACTAAGAAAAACCAATTCTTTGATGATGTTGCTAAAGTTGCTGGTGGAGCATTAAGTGCTATTGGGGGGTTAAAGGAGGAAACAGAAAACCTTGTTAAACAAAGGGTTGAGAAGTTTATTAATCGACAAAATTTGGTAACAAGGGAAGAATTTGATGTTATTAAAGAAATGTTATCCAATATTCAAAGAGAACAGATATTAATTAAGAAAAAGATCAAAGAATTAGAGAGCGATAATAAAAATTCCAATGAATCTGTTCCAAAGCAGAAAAAACCAAGATCTAGGCAAAAGAAAACATAGTTCAAAAAAACCGCAGTTTTTCAGCATTATACTTATTATCCTCAAACGCTGATTTATAGCTATGTTTTAGCGACTCGGCAGAAAAGCTAATATTTAGTATTGCCCATAAGCCAAACCTACTATATCTTGATTATCATCAGATTTAATGCTTAAGAGTCGTAAAAATGCCAGTTAGTATATCATCCCATAAAAGGGAGAGATTTAATCCAATTGATCAGGTTGAGGATATACTTTCTCCTAACGATTGGTTTCTTGACAGAAGAAGTGATAAAGAAATGGCTGTTGAAGTTCCAGGGAGTTGGTGCGACTTTGGTCTATTTTTTTCTTGGTCTGAAAATTTAAATGCTTTGCATTTTTCCTGTGCATTGGATATGCGTGTGCAGCCAGAGATAATTACAAAAGTATATGAGTTAGTTGCTAAATTGAATGAAAGGCTTTGGATCGGACATTTTGCAGTTTGGATTGAGGAAGGCATTCCAATGTTTAGACATACAATTAATTGTAATCCAGATGAAATAGATTCATCTCATATAAGGAATCTCATAAATATTGCAATTAGAGAATGCAACCAATACTACCCAGCCTTTCAGTTTGTTATTTGGGGAGGTAAAACAGTTGATAATGCTTTGTCTCGTTCAATAATTGAAACTCAAGGCCAAGCTTAAGAATTAATGTAATATGAAACAGATTATTATAGTTTTACAAGAAAGATGATACAAAGCAGAATCTTAATTGTAGGGTGCGGTAAGATGGGAACAGCACTCGTTAATGGATGGTTAAATGATGGTTTAGGAATTGAAAACCTTAAGATAATAGAAATTGGAGATCATGATAATATAAAAAAGAATCTTAATAATGCTGAAGTATCTATATATTCTAATATTTCAGAACTTTCAGAGTTTTTTTCACCAGATATAATTGTATTTGCAATCAAACCTCAGATTGCTCATAATTTACTTCCTCTTTTCGCAAGATATACAAAAACTCAGAAATTATTTCTCTCGATTATGGGTGGTCTAACAACATCTCTATTAAAAAATTTTTTGGGTGAGAAAGCTAAAGTTGTCAGGGCTATGCCAAACACGCCTTCCGCTATTGGTAAAGGTGTAAGCGTAATTTTTGCTGGAGCAGATATCAGTAATTCTGATAAGAAGATGTGTAAAGACTTATTAGAAACAGTTGGTTCTTGTGAGTGGATAGCTTCTGAAGAAAGCATTGATGCTGTTACAGCTCTTTCTGGAAGTGGTCCTGCATATGTATTTTATCTTAGCGAGGCTATGGCTGAGGCTGGGGTAGAGCTTGGACTTTCTCATGAGCTATCAGATAGATTAGCAAGGTTAACAATTGATGGATCTGGCTCTCTTTTAACACAGAAAAATATCTCTGCTGCAGATTTAAGAGAGAATGTTACAAGTAAAGGAGGCACAACTGAGGCAGCTTTAAAAGTACTAGGTGAAAATAATGTATTTAAGAAATTAATAAAAAATGCCATTAGGAAAGCACAAGAGCGATCAATTGAGCTTGGCCGATAAAATTTTTTATATTGGTATTCTGACTGTTGCTCTTAATCCACCTAATTTTCCTTGATTTAAAGTTACGTCACCTCCAAGGCTTCTTGCAATATCGCGCGCAATTGTAAGTCCTAGGCCTACCCCTCCGGTATTTAAATTCCTTGAGGGATCTAATCTGAAGAAAGGCTTGAATACATTATCTCTTTCTTCCTCTGGAATGCCTGGTCCATCGTCATCAATGTTAATTTCAAGATTTTTTCCATTTAAACTTACATTAACTATGAATTTATTTGAGTACTTACTTGCATTTAGGATTAAATTATTTAAACACCTCTTAAGTGCAATTTTCTTAATTGTAATTGGCTTGCTAATATTTTCAATGCATATTTTGAAATCCACGTTATCTGATAAAAACTTTTCATGTATATTATTTAATAGATCATGAATATTAATTTCCTCTAATTGTTCTTCAATTTCACCTCTTGCAAATGAAAGATAAGCATCTAGCATGCTCTGCATTTCATCAATGTCTTCTTTAAGNTCATCTATTTCTTTATTATCTACTCCACTCAACATTTCTAGGTGTAGTTTTAGCCTTGATAAGGGAGTTCTAAGATCATGAGAAACCCCAGCCAACATTTCTGTTCTTTGGTTTATTTGTTTTTTTATTCTATCTCTCATAATATTAAATGCTTTTGCTGCTTGTCTTACTTCTAACGCACCTTCAGGTTTAAAGTTTGGTACATCTCTTCCCTTTCCAAAGTTATCAGCAGCCCTTGCCAATCTCCTAACTGATCTTACTTGTGCATTGAGAAAAAGAACTGCAATGCCAAATAATAAAAGAGAAGATCCTATCATCCATAAAACAAATATATAGGTTGTGGAGCTAAAAAGCCTGCTTCTGGGTGCCAATACGTTAAGTACACCATTTTTTAATTGCATATTTATTTCAACTTCTCTTGGAGAATACTCAAAATTTATTGTAAAAGGTCTCTCCAACTCTCTCCATAGCTCTCTGGTTAAGACGTCTGGAAAATAGCTATTTTCATCATATAATTTCTTTTTAGTTAAACTCGTACCCTCAATAAAATTAACCTTAAGAGACATAGTGTTTTTGGCATTTTTCTTGATCCAATCAAATTCCTCTTTAGTATTATAATCTTGGATAAAAAGACGAATGTGTGAGATGTCGCCAGCTAATCCCTGTGCTAATCTCTTTGACAATGTATCCCAGTGGTTATCATAAAAGATAAATGTTGAGATTATTTGCACTAGTATTAGTGGAACTATTATAATTAAAGCAGATCTTCCCATTAGTGTTGATGGGAAAAAACTCATAAGATAATTTATATTAAGTTTATTCAAGTATTTCATTAAAGTAATGACTCTTAATTAGTTTTGAGAATGTATCCCTTACCCCTAATAGTTTGTATATACTTTGGTTTATTAGGTTCTAACTCAATCTTTCTTCTTAATCTAATAATTTGAACATCTACAGTTCTTGGGTTGCTTAGGTTTGAGCCGAGTTTGATAATCCTATTTCTATTTACTATATTATTTTTATTTAATGCTAAAATCCTTAAGAGATCTGACTCTGCCAGAGTTAAGTCAATTTTTAAACCTTTCTTTGTAAGTAAATTTTTACTTTGATCATATATATAATTTCCAAAAGTAAGTTCTTCAAAATTACGAACTTGATTTTTTTCAATTCTTCTCAAAATAGCTTTAATTCTGAGGAGTAATTCTTGTGGCTCGAATGGCTTTCCCATATAGTCATCTACACCTTTTTGAAGACCTTCAATCCTATTTTTTGATTCATCCATTGCTGTGAGCATCAGAATAGGAATTTTGCTTGATTTTCTTATCTTCTCAGCAAATTGAAGACCATCTTCACCAGGCATCATTACATCAAGTACTAAAAGATCAAATTTTAATAATTGTAAATAATTTCTTGCTTGATCTGCTGAAGAAGCGGAGTTAACAATAAAATTATTGTCATTAAGAAATTTTTCTAGTAGGTGCCTTAACCGATTATCGTCATCTACAACAAGTATATGAAAGAATTTTTCTTTTCTTTTGGATGTCATAATGATATTTGCATACTTACTATTTTATTAAAAAAACTAAAAATATAATCTAGAACATTTGACGTATAAATGCCAAGATGATAACAGCAGATAATTGTCTTATTTAGAAATTTTTTCTAGATTACAAATATAATGTACGGGGAAGTTTGATGTCGATACTGCCTTTTGATGATAGAGATGGTTTTATTTGGCTTAATGGTGAACTAAGAGAATGGAGATCTTCAAATCTTCATATTCTTACTCATGCTCTTCACTATGGATCTGCCGTTTTTGAAGGAGAAAGGGTTTATAACAAAAAAGTATACAAATTAGCTGAACATACTGACAGGTTATTTTATTCAGCTGAAGTGTTGGATATTAAGATACCCTTCACAAAAGAAGAGATAAACGAAGCTACTTATTTGGCAATATCTGCAAATTCTATAGAGGATGGATATGTCCGCCCAATTGTATGGCGCGGAAGTGATATGATGGGTGTTTCAGGGAAAGGTACAAAAGCAAATGTTGCAATAGCAGTTTGGCCTTGGCCATCATATTTTTCACCTGAATCTAAAATGAATGGAATTAAATTAGATATTTCCAAGTGGAGAAGGCCGTCTCCTGAAACAGCACCTGTTTTTGCCAAGGCAGCAGGGCTATATATGATTTGTACACTTTCTCATCATGACGCTCAGCAAAAGGGTCTTGATGACTCTCTCTTGCTGGATTGGAGAGGAAGAGTTGCTGAAGCTACAGGTGCAAATATATTTTTTACTATAAATGGTGAAATTCATACTCCAGAGCCGGATTGTTTTTTAGATGGTATTACAAGAAGAACAGTTATAGAACTTGCCAAAAGTAATAATTATAAAGTTATAGAAAGAATAATCATGCCCGAGGAAATGGCTGATGCAGATGAATGTTTTCTAACAGGAACTGCTGCAGAAGTTACTCCCGTTGGGTCTATTGCAAATTATAATTTTAAACCAGCTGAAATTACAGAGTCATTAATTACGGCATATGATATTGAGGTTGGAAAGACAAAGGATTAATTAATAATTTCTAGATTTCCCAATTATTTTTTTCTTTTTCATCTTGTACATTCGCTTTTACCCAATGGTTATCCTCATTAGTAATCTCTTTTTTCCAGAAAGTTGCCTCTACCTTCAAGAAGTCTATAATAAATTTACAGCTTTTTATTGCATCTTTCCTATGAACGGACGCTGTGCATATTAAGACGATTGGCTCTTCTGGTAAAATAATACCATACCTGTGTATAACTAATAAATCATCTACTATCCATTTACTATTCGCATCACTGACAATTTTATGAATTTGTTTCTCAGCCATTCCTGCATAGTGTTCTAATTCTATCGACGTTACAGATTTTTTTTTACCATTATTATCAAACATAAAGTCTCTAGCAATTCCTACAAAAGAGGAAATGCCTCCTGACCCAGGATTCTTTTTTATAAATTTATCTATCTCTACACCTGGGTAAAATTGATCTTTTTTTATTAATATCAATCTAGCCCCCAGTTACTGGAGGAAAGAAAGCAATTTCTTTTGGGTTTTTTAGATGCGTATCATTTTTTACATGCTGAAGATCAATCGCGATTCGTACTTCACTTCTTCGTTTCTCAAAGACAATCGCATAATCATTTCCTCTATTTCTTTGCCAATCTAGTAGTTGCATAACAGTTTTAATGCTTGATGGTATATCAATAGTTTCCTCTCTTTTGCCTAATATTTCTCTTATCCAAGAAAAGTATAGAAAGTTAACTTTCATAATTTATCCTATATTTTTCCATTAATATATTTAGTGCTTAATTTAATATAATCAAAACCCGTTATAAGTGTTAGGATTCCTGCAAGCCATAGTAGTATTTCACCAACTATATCTGCAAATAGCCAATTAGGTGCATCCGACCCAACAATTAGGAAACCTAAGCTGACCATTTGGAGACCAGTTTTCCATTTAGCAAGAAATGTAACATGAACTATAACTTTAAGCTCAGCAAGGAATTCTCTTAATCCTGAAACTAATATTTCCCTTGCAAGGATAATCATAGCAGGTAATAAGGAAATATCACTTATTCGATTAAATCCAGCTAGCATGATTAATAAACAAGCAACTAGTAGTTTGTCAGCTATTGGATCCAGGAAACGGCCAAGTGATGAAACTTGATTACTCTTTCTTGCAAGATAACCATCAAAAAAGTCTGTTATACCTGCAATTATATAGATTGTTAGCATTATCCATCTATTCATTGGATTATCGAAGTAAAATAAAAAAACCACCACAGGGATTACTAGGATTCTAGATAATGTTAATGTGTTGGGTAAATTTACCATTTTATCTCTCAATTCTAATGAAAAAAATTATAAATTTTTATTGCTAAACTCTTATTAATTCCATCAACATGAAGTAGATCTTCTATTGCAGCATCTTTAATATTTTTTATGGAACCAAAATTGTTTAGTAAAGATTTCTTTCTTTTAGTACCAATTCCAGGTACTAAATCAAGCTCTGATTTAAATAAATTTTTTGATCTTTTTATTCTATGGCTTGTAACTGCAAATCTATGGGCTTCATCACGTAGGCGTTGTAAGAAATATAAAATAGGATCGGTTTTATCAAATTTGCGCGCTTGTCTTCCAAATTGATGAATTTTTTCATCTCCTAGATTTCTATTTTTTCCCTTTGAAATAGCAATTACACCTACATCAACAATACCGAGCCTAGATAGTATATTATTAGTCGCTTCTAGTTGTCCTAAACCACCATCAATTATTAAAAGTTCTGGCCACGAAATACTATCTCTATTTGGATTTTCTTTAATTTCCCTCTCAAATCGTCTTCTTATTACTTCTCTCATGGCTGCATAATCATCCCCTGTGCCTGCACTTTCTCTGATATTATATTTTCTATAAGCTTTTTTATCAAAACCAGACTCTGTTACAACTACCATTACACCAATCATTGCATTACCGGATGTATGAGAATTATCATAGGCTTCAATTCTTTTTGGCACTTTGCATAAATGGAACTCTTCACTAAGTCTTTTAAAAATAGCTTTTTGACTAGCCCTGTTTGCTAAACGTCTTTTAAGGGCATTCTCGGAATTCCTAATGGCATGTTCCAAAATATTTTTCTTTTCCCCCTTTTTTGGTTGTATAATATTTACTTGTTTATTATTTTTCTTAGAAAGAGCTCTTCCGATAAGTGAGTAATCATCGGGTAATTTGTTAACAAGAATACTTTTTGGCGCTTCATTTATGTGATAAAATTGTTTTAAGAATGCTTCAATAATTTTAGTTGGGTGAATCTCTTTTGTCTCATTTGGGAAAAAAGCCCTATTTCCAAAGTTCTGCCCGCATCTAAAAAAGAATACTTGAATACAAGTTTGTTCAGCTAACTGAGTGATAGCAATTACATCAATATCTTCTTCTATACTTATGTTTATGTCTTGATTACTTTGTATTGAGGATAATGATATAATTCTATCTCTGTAGCTAGCAGCAGCTTCATATTTCATTTCTTTGCTAGCTTTTTCCATTTTGTCAGAAAGTACTTTATTAATTTTTTTATTACCATCTTTAAGAAAGTTAATAGCTTCATTAACAAATTCCTTATAATTTCCTTCTGTAATTTTTCCAACACATGGTGCGCTACATCTTTTTATTTGATGAAGTAAACATGGTCTTGAACGATTCTGAAATTCATTATCCTCGCATGATCTAAGATAAAAAACCTTTTGGAGGATGGTTAGTGTTTTATCAACAGAATCGGCTGATGCAAATGGGCCAAAGTATTTATTTTTAGAATTTTTTACGCCCCTATATTTTTTTATGCGTGGGAATGTAGATGTATTGTCGATTACTATGTAAGCAAATGATTTGTTATCCTTTAAAAGAATATTATACTTTGGTTTAAGCTTTTTTATCAGATTACTCTCAAGAAGAAGAGCTTCAAGCTCTGTGTGAGTTTCAATTATTTCCATTGATGTTGTTTCACTTACCATCCGCTGGTGTCTTTTAGGAAGTTTTCTTATTTTTGTATAATACACTACCCTTTTTTTTAGATTTTTTGCTTTTCCAACATACAAAGCATCTCCAAGTGAGTTTAACATTCTGTAAACTCCCGGGTTAGAGCTAAGATTTAAAACTGTGTCTTTTACAACTTGTAGACCTTTCAACAGAAAACCTCACAAAATTAATAATTTTTAAAAATATCCACTAAAAAATGTGGAAAAGTCTGTGGGAATAAATTGTGTTTCCGATTATCAGTAAAAACTTTATTCAATTCAAAAAATAAATAATATTTATATGCCCTTCTAAATCATTGATTCTTATGTATTATTTTTTATTTTTCAGATAATTAATTAATAAAATTGTAAATTAAATACTAAAAGTCAATTTTTTGATGTTTTTTCTACCTGTGTACAACTAATAAGATTTTTTAGTATTTTTTAAATCAGTTAAATATTTTAAACTTTAAACTTTACGATTCTCTAACTATTTCAACTCCAACACTTTCCAATTCATCAAAAACATCAAGTTTTTCCACCTTTATCTTGCAAAGGAAACTTTCCGGGATTTGTAAACATTCTTCTGCAATTTTTTCTGCAAGTGTTTCAACTAAATTTAGGTGCTTAGAAGAAGCAATATTCTTAATTAACTTAATTATATCTTCATAACAAATAACGTTATCAATTCTATCATCTATACTACCTTTTTTTTGGTATACCCGTAATTCTAAATTGACTCTTACTCTTTGTTCTTTGAATTTTTCATGTTTATAAATCCCTATTTTCATAGGAAAAACTAGATTCCTAATTAATATTTTATGCCAATTATTATTTTTATAACTCTTTTTTTTCATTTTTATATCTGGGTCTATTTATTAACTTAAATGTTGTCCACTATCGACTGCGATCATTTGACCAGTCACAGATTCTGAATTGATTAAGTACATCATAGTTTTTGCTATTTCTTCAGGGTTAACTATTTTTTTTAAAAGCGTAGACTGAGCTTCTAAGTTAAAAATTTGATCGGTCTGCTGTGAGTTTGGTAAGGTTGGCCCTGGACCAATTCCATTGACTCTAATTCTTGGTGCTAAGGCCAAAGCAAGTGTCTTAGTCATAGTATATAATGCTGCTTTACTAAGGGTGTAGGAGAAGAAGTCTGACTTAAGGTTCAATACGCGCTGATCTATCAAATTTAAAATTAAACCATTCGAATTTTTAGGTAGTGATTTTGCGAACTCTTGACTTAGAATAAAAGGGGCTTTTAAATTAATATTAAAATTATTACTCCAAGATAAATCTGTAACCTCATGCCAATCTTCAGGATAAAAAATTGATGCGTTATTAATTAGTAACCCTATTGGACCAATGGTGTTTTCTGCTAAATTAAATAGTTCTCTAGTTTCATTTTCATTATTGAGATTAGCCTTTAATTTAAATGCTTTACCGCCTAATTTATCAACAATTTCTAATATTTCGTCAGCTTCTTTTTTTGAGTTTAGATAGTGTATACATATAGACCAACCGTCTTCTATTAAATATTTACACATAACCCGACCAATTCTTTTTGCTCCTCCTGTAACAAGAGCTGTTTTGTATGAGATATTAGTCACTTTAGTAATCCACCATTAAAGAAAACAAACAACAATGTAAAAAATATATAAAATTAGGAAAATTAATCCAACAATTCTTTTAATATAATACATATTAAAAATAAAAAATATAAATACGCCTGTAATGATAATCATTATCCATAAGTCAAGTTTTAATATACTAGCGGACACTGGTATATTAGTAATGATGCTAGTTACTCCTATTACACCTAAAATATTAAATATATTACTTCCTATTACATTGCCTATTATAAGATCGGTTTCTTGTTTTTTTGCAGCAACTATTACAGTTGCTAACTCTGGAAGGGAAGTGCCAATTGCAACCATAGTCAAGCCAATAATTTCTTCACTAACTTCTAGAGCTTTTGCAATTTTTATAGCGTTACTAACTAGTATTTCAGCTCCAAAAATAAGTATAGTTAAACCAATAATAATTTTTAGAAGAATAATTTGTGCAGATGACATATTTTTATTTTTTAATTCAGATACGTCAACAAGGCTTATTTTGTCTTCACCAAATTTTTTTGCTCTTAGGTAATCAATAATTAAAAATGATATTAATAACCCAATCATTGGATATCCATATTTATATTCTAAGAGATTAAAATAGATAAGAAGAGAAAAGAATAAAGTAGATAAAAATAGGAAGTAACCGTCTACCTTAAATTGTTCTTTTTTTATTATAATTGGAGAGATTAACGAGCCAACCCCAAGTATTAAAAGAATATTAGCTATATTACTTCCGATTATATTACCTAATGCCAATCCTGGTGCATTGTTTAATACGGCTTGAACGCTTGCTACAAGCTCTGGAAGAGAAGTTCCTAGCGCTATGATAGTTAGGCCTATAAGCAGTGTAGAAACATTAAATTTTTTGGCAGCGTTAATAGACCCCTCTATAACAAGATCTGCACCCTTTGTTAAAAGAAAAAGTCCTATTATGAGCAATAAGAAGGGTAAAATAAGAATAAAGATATTTTGTATCATATACGATTGATTGAATTATTAAATTTTATTTCCATAGCCACCACCGCCTGGCGTACTAACTATGATTATATCACCTTTATCCACTTCTTCTAGATCTACACTAGATAAAATCTTTATTTCTCCATTAGCTTTTTTTATTTTTGTCTCTCCAGATTTAGCAGAATCTCCTCCTTTTATTCCAAAAGGATAAGTTTTCCTTCTTCCTGAAAGGATAGCAACCATCATCTTTTCGAGGAAGCGTATAGACCTTTTTACTCCATTTCCACCTTGAAACATTCCTTCGCCTCCAGATAATTCCCTTATACAAAACTCCTCAAGAAGAACAGGATATCTCGTTTCAAGTATTTCAGGATCAGTAATTCTTGAATTAGTCATATGAGATTGAACTGCGTCTGCCCCACTGAACCCTTTTCCAGCTCCAGTGCCTCCACAAATTGTTTCGTAATATTGGTAATCATCGTTCCCAAAGGTGATATTGTTCATTGTGCCCTGGCTTGCTGCAAGAATACCTAGCGCACCAAATAATGCATCACAAATAATTTGTGATGTTTCTACATTACCTGCAGCAACAGCACCAGGATAAGATGGAGAAAGTATCGAGTTCTTTTGTAAAATTATTTTTAAAGGTCTAAGGCAACCTTCATTAAGAGGAATGTAATCATCAACTAAAGTTCTAAAAACATATAATACTGCTGCTTTTGTAACTGAAACAGGTGCATTAAAGTTATTTTTTACCTGTGCTGAAGATTTTGAAAAATCTATTATAGCAGAAGAATCCTTATTATTTATTTTAATAGACACATTTATGAATTTTCCATCATCCATATATGCTCTAAACTCACCATCAGTAATATTCTTAATTACTTTTCTAATAATTTTTTCAGCATTATCTTGAACAAATTGAGAGTAATTTATTACGTTACTAGTACCAAATTCTTTACATATTTTTTTGATCTCACGACATCCAGTTATACATGATGCTATTTGTGCCTGAAGGTCGGATAGGTTTTGACTGACACTTCTGGCTGGATTTTCACCAGAAAGGAATATTTTAAGAATCTTATCACTAAGAAAAGTATTTTCATTTAAGATTTTTACTGCATCTATAAGTATCCCTTCTTCTTTTATATGTTTGCTCGAAGGAGGCATAGAGCCAGGGGTGATTCCCCCAACATCAGCATGATGACCTCTATTTGCAACAAAAAAATCTGGGAACTTCGAGTTACTAAAATAAACAGGCATTACCACGGTTATATCTGGAAGATGTGTTCCTCCGTTATATGGTGCATTGGTTGCATATGCATCTTCTGCAGTCATATTATCCTTAAACTTTTCAATAATTACCTTAACACTATCACCCATTGATCCTAAGTGAACAGGCATATGGGGTGCATTTGCGATTAGATTCCCTGATGAGTCAAAAATAGCGCATGAGAAATCCAGCCGTTCTTTTATATTAACGGAGTGAGCGGTTGATTGTAGTGTTTTCCCCATCCGCTCAGCTATTGACATGAAGTGATTATTGAATATTTCTATGTATAACGGTGAAGCATAATTTGAATTAATTTTTTTTATATTTTTTAAATCTTTTTTACTTATAATAATATTAAGATTGTTATCAAGTTCGACTGTCCACCCTTTTTCAATAAAAATAATTGATTGTTTTTCAATTATTATACATTCCTTATTATAATAAAACTTCCTGTTTAGTTTTTTCCTATGAAAAACTGGTAATTCTATCCATTTTCCTCCTGACCAGACTAGAGTTACTTCTGATATCTTTGTGTTCTCTTTTTTATGATAGTTTTTCTTATAATTAGATTTAGAATCTTTTATTTCTTCTATAACTTCTACAAATATTCTTTCAGTAACAATTTTTTTATCTAGCTCTTTAAATCCAAATATTTCATGATGTTTCTTCATAAAACTAGAAAGCATAGTTTCTTGGTCTGAATAATTAACTCCAATAGGATTATCAGAGCCCTCATATTTGAGATATATTGTTTGGATTACAGAGTAATTTTTAGATTTAGTACATTCCTTTTTAAATTCTTTGACTGTTAGATCTTTAAGTTTTTTAAAATAGAAATGAATATTTTCTATATTC
>NZGX01000044.1 GCA_002691085.1 Rhodospirillaceae bacterium
GATAGCAGCTCCAATTTCTGCTTTATTACTTTGGTTAGGTTTAACCCCCTATAGAAAAGTAATTGAAGAAATTTAAATTAATTTTATTGTGCGAGTATATAATGACTTCAAGAGATAAAAAATTATGGCAAGAAATGCCTTCTCTTCCAGATTTTAACTACGTATCTGGTGAAGTATATACCCAGCCTGAAATATTTAAGAAAGAACAAGACAAAATCTTTTCCAAGACATGGCATTTTGTTTGTCATGAAAGTGAGTTATCTAAGCTTTATGATTATAGAGTCTACGATTATACAGGAAAGTCAATTTTTAGTATTCGTGGGGAAGATGGCATTGTTAGAAGTTTCTTTAATGTTTGTTCTCATAGAGGAGCAAAATTGTTTTCAATGCCTTCTGGTAATGCAAAGAGAATTAAATGTTTTTATCATCATTGGATGTATAATTCTAAAGGAGCGTGTACTGGTATCCCAAGGCCATCAGCTTATTCTGATACCGAAGTAAAAAAAGAAAAAATGGGATTAAGAGAAATTAGAACAGAGGTATACTTGGGTATGATATTCATTAACCTTTCTGATGAATCTGAGAATCTGCATAGCTATATTGGAAATGCGCTCGACGATTTGTCTGAAACAATGAGCATGCAACCGCTGGAAGTTTTTCACTACAATAAGATCCTAATCCACTCTAATTGGAAAGCATGGCAAGAAACAAATATGGATATTTACCATGAGTTTATGCATGTTGTTCTAAGAAAAACACAGGTTAATGCAATGCCAATGGAAGACAGAAAATTATCAATATTTAAAAATGGACATGGGGGGAGTGGGGCAAGCCTTAAGGCTTCGT
The DNA here is from genome assembly GCA_002691085.1 of Rhodospirillaceae bacterium. Classification (GTDB taxonomy): domain Bacteria; phylum Pseudomonadota; class Alphaproteobacteria; order Rhodospirillales; family Rhodospirillaceae. Next base: position 847 of record NZGX01000044.1, read on the forward strand.
ATACTAATTATAAAGGCTTTGCTAACCGTAAGGACGAGGTTGGTCCACTGCCAGGTATGTCTGTATCTGATTTCAAGTTTATGAATATTTTTCCTTCCTTAACTATTATTGCACGCGGAACAGCAATTCGAATTGATAATGTAATACCTCTTACACCACATACCGCTGTAATTGAGATGAGAGGTATTGGAGTGATGGGTGAAAGCGACGAGGATCGAAGAGCAAGGCAAAAACATCATAATCAGTATTGGGGGCCTTTTGGACGCAATGTTCCCGAGGATATTATTGCAGCTGAAAGTTGTGCAGAAAGTTACAGGGGTTCAGCAGGTAAGTATCAAATCATTTCAAGGGATGAAGATGGAACGGGACAAGACGATATCATTTTAAGGTCATTCTATTCTGAATGGGCATTACATCTAGGTATTAACCCTGGTTCTCTAAAAGAAATTAAATGAGTAATGAAGAAATAAGAAATATTATCCTTTTAAGCTGTAACTCTCTTGATGATCATGACTTTGAGGGTTTTTTAAATCTATGCGTTAAGGGCTTTAAATATACAATAAAAGTATTTAGCCCTGAGTTGCTTAAGGATATGGTATGGCTTGAACATGATTATGAAGGACTGAAGGTTTTATTTGAAGAACTTCCTGATCATCTCCAAAGGAATGAAAAAATTTCAAGGCAACTGTCTTATCCTCTAGTTGAAACCTCAGCAAAAAAGATCAAAGTAACAACTAATTTTTGCGTATATAAAACTGACCTTGATGGCAAAAGCTCAATATTTTGTATAGGTAATTACATTGATAATGTGTGTTATATCAATAATAAATATTTCTTAAAGGAAAGAGTTGTACATCTTGAAACACGAGATTTAGGTATAGGTCTTCATGTTCCAATATAAAATATTAAGAAAAAAATGCTCTACTTTCTTTTTTAAAAGAAAGTAGAGCATTAGCTCAAACTTTATTTATTTTTTTAAAGTAAATCAAAACGGTCAAGTCTCATAACTTTAACCCATGCATTAATAAAGTCATTTACAAATTTTTCTTCACCGTCATCTGCAGCGTAAACTTCTGTGACCGCTCTTAACTCAGAATTTGATCCAAAAATTAGATCAACTGGCGTAGCTGTCCACTTAAGCTTTCCACTGTTTCTGTCTCTTCCCTCATACAAACCATCAGCCTTATTTGATTTAGTCCATGACGTTGACATATCAACGAGATTCTTAAAGAAAGCATTATTGAGATGTTCTGGTGTATTTGTCAAAACGCCATTTTTTGACTGGTTGGTATTTGCATTCAGTACACGCAAACCACCAACTAAAACAGTCATTTCTGGGACTGTAAGTGTAAGAAGGTTTGCCCGGTCAACTAACATTTCAGCTGGAGAGTTTTTTTGATTTTCTCCAAAATAGTTTCTAAAACCATCAGCCTTTGGCTCAAGAACTGAAAAAGACTCTACATCAGTTTTTTCCTGAGACGCATCCATTCTTCCTGGAGTAAATGGTACCTTAACACTATGACCTGCATTTTTTGCTGCATACTCAACTGCAGTAGAACCAGCAAGAACTATTAGATCAGCTAGAGAGATTTTTTTATCTCCAGATTGCTTACTGTTAAAGTTCTTTTGTATACGTTCTAATCTTCTTAAGACAGATGAAAGTTCACGCGGATTGTTAACCTTCCAATTTTTTTGAGGAGATAATCTTATACGTGATCCATTTGCTCCCCCACGCATATCCGTTCCTCTGAAAGAAGCTGCAGATGCCCATGCTGTTCTAATAAGTCCTGGAATACCAATACCTGACTTTGCAATAGAATTTTTTAATTCTTTAATATCTTCGTCATTTATTAAAGAATGATTAACCTCAGGAATAGGATCTTGCCAAATCATTTCTTCTTGTGGAATCTCACTACCAATATACCTAGCACGTGGTCCCATATCGCGGTGTGTCAATTTGAACCAGGCTTTAGCAAATGCTAATTCGAATTCTTCAGGGTTTTCCTGAAATCTTTTAGAAATTTCTCTATAACTTGGGTCAAGCTTAAGAGATAAGTCTGTCGTGAACATTATAGGAGTGTGGAGTTTTTCTGGATCATGTGCGTCTGGTACGAATCTAGCATCTTCTTCGTTTTTAGGAACCCATTGAATATTTCCTGCAGGACTAGTGGATTGAACCCATTCAAACATAAAAAGATTATCTAAATATTGTGTTGTCCAAGAGACTGGATCTGCTGACCAAGCACCCTCAAACCCACTTGTAACTGTATCTTCTGCGTTTCCTTTACCACAAGAATTTTTCCATCCAAAACCCTGTTCCTCAATGCTAGCAGCTGCAGGTTCTGCTTCGACACATTTCGAAGGATCATGTGCTCCATGAGCTTTTCCAAAAGTATGACCTCCAGCTATTAGAGCAACTGTTTCTTCATCATTCATTGCCATTCTACCAAAAGTTTCACGAATATCTTTTGCAGCTGCGATTGGGTCAGGATTTCCGTTAGGTCCTGCTGGATTAACATATATTAACCCCATTTGAACGGCGGCAAGTGGTTGCTCAAGCTGTCTATCACCTTTGTAACGTTTGTCTTCAAGCCATTCACTTTCTGGACCCCAATAAATCAGGTCAGGTTCCCATGCATCCTCTCGACCACCAGCAAAGCCAAAGGTTTTAAAACCCATTGATTCCATGGCTACATTTCCAGTTAGAACCATAAGGTCTGCCCAAGAAATTTTACTGCCGTATTTTTGTTTAATCGGCCAAAGTAATCGAGTTGCTTTATCAAGATTTGTATTATCAGGCCAACTATTTAAGGGTTCAAATCTTTGCTGACCTCCACCAGCTCCTCCACGGCCATCTGAGACACGATAAGTTCCAGCGCTGTGCCAAGCCATACGAATAAAAAAAGGACCATAATTACCATAATCAGCAGGCCACCAGTCTTGAGATGATGTCATTACTGCCACAAGATCTTTTTTTATTTCCTCAAGGTTTAATTTTTCAAATTCTTCGGCGTAATTAAAATTTTTGCCAAAAGGATTAGAAGCAGGATTATGCTGTCTAAGAGGCTCAAGGCTAAGTTTATCTGGCCACCAATACTGAGTAGATTGAGGTGCACCCTCAGCATTCACATAATTTGAATTTAATAATAATGAAACTGAAAAAATTAAGGTAATTAATAACCTCATCCTTCTTTGGACTTTATTCAACATTTTACTAGACCCCCTTGTAATAATTATGTTGTATATTTTCATTCTACATCATTTTTCGAGACAATAAATTGAAAATAGTAAATTTTGTAAATTTTGAAAGAAGGATCTCTGAAATATGAAAATCTATAATTCAAATTTAGGTGCAGCAACACGAGCTTTAAGGGTGATTCTATCTTTAAAACAAGTATCAATTAAAATAATAGATATCGATATGGCTTCGGGCGAAAATAGAAACTCAAGTTTTTTAAAAATAAATCCTGCAGGTGTTCTTCCTTGCTTAGAACTTGATAACGGTAAGGTTATTGGAGAAGTAAATGCTATTGCTGAATATTTAGACGAAATTTATCCCAAAAACCTAATTTCAGGGAGTACACCCGAAGAAAGAGCTGAAACAAGAATGAGAATGAGACAATGTGACTGGCTTGTAATAGTTCCATTAGCCAATGCATTCAGGCACGGAAGAGGAAAAAAGTTTTTTTCTGGTCGGATAAATATTTATGAGAGCCTTTCAGATCCTTCTCTAAAATTAGCAAAAGATGGTATGGAATGGATAAATACACATTTACAGGAAAATAAATATCTTTGTGGTTTGAGAATCTCATATGCAGACATAGTTTTTTATTCGATGATTAAGTTTTTATTGGAAGCAATCCGGATAAGTGTAAAAATAGATTTTCCATACCTTTATAATTATATTGAGAAGCTTGACTTGCATGAAGGTATTGGAAACATTAAATAGCTAATCTTGGTTTGGGCCATCTTGATCTAACATCGCCCAATCAAGAAATTCTTTTGAAGCAATAATTTCCTTTTTTATAATCATGTCTCTCCAGACACTACAACCTTCAATAAAGTTAGGAATAGATCCTGTAAACATTGAATAGGTTAGAGCCTCTGCTATATGAGCTTCCTTTGTATTAAAGTCATAAAGTTTTTTAATATGCCAGGAGAGAGGTGTATGTTGCTTTATGCTCGTATGAATAGCAACTAATGCCAAGTTCATTAAAGATTCTTCTACTGCGTTATTTTTGTTAAGTGTCTTAATTCCACTGAAATATAAATTTTTGCTATCTATCTTATTATCAATTTTTTTCCAATTTTTATCAGCAAAGATAATGGAAGACACCCCTCTAGCATATGTAGCAAGTTGGATTATACACTCTATTTCTGGAGAAGTTCCCCCCGCATCAAGAAATTTATTTAAATGCTGTGTTGCAATGTACTCTTCTGTAACAGCTAATATTCCAAGCCAAATGAATTCTTTTTCTTTCTCTTCCAAGTAACGTTTTTTTAGAGTTAAAGCAGAATAGCATTGGTCATATCCTGACAACAAATCAGGGTCTGTAAGGCTAAGCAAACCATGATGGGGAAGAAGATATCCTCTTTTATCCCTAATTTCACTTAAATTTTTAGATGCATTTGGATCAATTTTTTTACTAACCATTTATTCTACCTAATTAAACAAATTTATTTGATTATAGAGTATTATATTTAAACTAAAAATATCATGTATTTTAGAAATATTTTCCCTTTTACGTATATATGTGGAAATACTTTACTTTAATGGTCTAATTTACTTTATTTTTAAGCAAAAAAATTTTAAATATCTTTGTATTATATCATTTTTTTGGTATTTTTTTCACCTAATGAACGAAATATAAATCTGGGGGATATCAATGCTTATGTTTTATCGTCGCCTATCAACAAAAATAGTTGCTTTGTTAACTATTTTTTCCATCTTTGGTTTAGACTCTTTGTCTTCACTTAGTTCTCAGCAACTTGCACTTGAAGAGATTACTGTAACAGCACGTAAAAGAAGTGAAAGTTTGCTAGAAATACCCTTGTCAATAACTGCTTTTTCTGCTGCGGATATTGAGGAAGGCGCATTTCGTGATTTAGGTGATATGGCACTTCAAACAGCAGGTCTGCAATTCAGTGCACGAAGTTCTGATGGTGTTAGAGGTGGACGTATTGACTCTGTTATAAGATTGAGAGGGGTTGATTTTAGTTCCTTAGACCATCTTCAGGCTACATCTGTTTTCGTGGATGGTGTTTTTGTTCTTGGAACTGCAAGCAGTTTGGGACTGCAAGACCTGGAAAGGGTTGAGATAATTAAGGGGCCTCAGTCAGCATTTTATGGAAGGAATACTTTTGCGGGTGCTGTAAATTATATCACTAAAAACCCTTCTTTAACGGAAGTCACTGGTAAAGTAGATATCTCAGCAGCAACTTATGGAAAATATGATGGTAGTTTGCTAGTTGGAATTCCTTTGGTCGAGGGTAAGCTTGCAGCTCAACTTAATATCAAACAATATCAAACTGAGGGCGAATGGACCGCAAATGATGGTGGGAAATTAGGACAAGAAACTACTTCTTCCATAAGTGGAACATTATATGGTGAACCTAATGAAAATCTTTCATTTAAATTCCGTGTTCATTATCAAAAAGATAATGATGGATCTCCAGTTACGGGTGTTCTAAGGGGTGAAGACTCAGCTAGCTGTGCAGGAGTATCAGTTCAGCGTTTTGATGAAAATGGACAAATACAAACATATAGACCTCCATTGAGATATATCTGTGGAGAGCCTCCTGGTTTGGGTGAACCAGGAGCACCAATATTGTCTCGTGAAACAAGTTTAACACCTAGTTTACTTGCCTTAAATAGAGGCGGAGGCCCTGGAGGTATTGCTCCCGGACCAAACCCAACTCTTTTAATCGATAGGCTCTTGACTGCAGAAACTTATATTAAAAGTGTCCCAACTTTAAGTGGTTATGGAACTGAGCGTGATCAACTACGGTTGGCCTTTAACAGTGATTATGATTTTGATAATGGTTATTCTTTTTCATTCCTAGCTGGTTGGAATGATATGGGCCTCAACAACATGCGTGATTATGATATGTCTGATGATCAGGTTTGGTACTCTAGTGATCCTAAATTTGGAAGAGACTGGAGTATTGAAGCAAGAATTGTTAGCCCTCAAGATGGACGTTTTAGATGGCTTGCAGGCGCCACATATTATGATCAAGAATTTATAACAAATAATACTGGTGGTGAGTTAATCTTATCTACTTTCTTTGGTGGTGGCCCTGGATACTTTACTCTCCCAGCTACTTTTGGAAACCAAGCAAAAGTTAAGGCTCTCTTTGGCTCAGTCTCTTACGATCTTTCTGAAGAGATTACTCTTGATATCGAGGCAAGGTATTCAGAAGATGAGCGAACAGTTAATGATTCTGGTCAAACATTTGTTGATACATATAAAGAATGGACACCCAGGTTGATACTTAATTATCAGCCATCAGATGATACGACAGTCTATCTACAGGCCTCAAGGGGAACTCTTCCTGGTACAACGAATGGTTTGGTTGTTACATGTAGTAATGATGATTTTATTGAGTCATATATTTCTCCGCAAACTGGACAACCATCAACTGCTTCAGAGTGTTCACAGATTTCTGCACAATTATCTGGCGATCAGTTTGCTGGTGCTACATCAGCTCAAACACTTGATGCTGTTGAATTGGGATGGAAGCAACGTGCATTAGATAACCGTGTCCAATTTAATATTAGTGGTTGGTATTATGAGTGGAAAAATAGACCTTATCCACTAGCTGTAACCTGGGTTAGAGATGCAGATACGCCTGCACAAAGAGATAGAAGACCAAACGACTTTGCTAATACTCAGACAATAAATGTTGGTGGTTCTCTTAAGTTAAAAGGGGTGGAGTTTGAATCTGCCTTTGCAATAACTGACTCTTGGGATGCTCAGTTAAATATTAGTTGGCAGGATTCTAAGAATACTGAATTATTTAATAATGATCAGATCAATAATAATGGAGGGTATTCTAATCTTAAGGGTTTAACAAATCCAAGGTACCCAGATATTATGGCTAACTTCTCTACAACTTATGAGCAGCCATTAGCTGGTGATTGGAATTGGTATACTCGCTGGGATATAATTTATAGTGGTGAATACTATGCAGGTCCATCTAACTTAATGGAGGGTCCTGATTATTTCTTGATTAATCCTCGCCTTGGAATTGTTCGTGACAATCTTCGTATTGAAGCTTTTGTCAGAAATCTTCTTCAAGAAGATGCTTGGGCAACTGTCATGGGGAACAGACACTACAGGCACTTCAGCTTTGATTTCCGTTCATTCCATGCTGCAATCGTTTCTCCTCAAGAAAAAAGGACAATCGGTTTGAGGACTAACTTTACTTTTTAAAACTTACCTTATCTATTTTCTAACTGGCTCCCACATTTTATAGTGGGAGCCACTTTTCTTTATACTTTTAAAATTAATATTTTCTTATGAATGACAAACAAGAATCATGGCCTAGCCCTTTTGTGGCCTGGTATGCGGTAATAATACTTGTAATTGCATATACTTTTTCTTTTGCAGATAGGATGATTCTAACTTTACTAATAGAGCCGATAAAAAAAGATTTTTCCCTAAGCGACACAGAGATAAGTCTTTTACATGGTTTGGCATTTGCAATCTTTTATACGCTAATGGGAATACCTATTGGAAGGCTGGTTGATACTTCAAGTAGACGTAGCATTATTGCTGCTGGAATTTGTATTTGGAGCTCAATGACTGCGATTTGCGGTTTTGCTCGAGGGTTTTGGGAATTATTCCTTGCCAGGGTTGGTGTAGGGGTAGGAGAGGCTGCTTTATCTCCTGCAGCTTATTCTCTAATTACCGATATATTTCAGCCAAATAAGCTAAGTCGTGCATTGGCTGTTTATTCAGCTGGTGCTTTCATTGGTGCGGGCTTAGCATTTATAATTGGAGGTGCAGTAATTTCTATTGTTGCTGACAAGCCGGAAATAACTATTCCAATAGTTGGTACAATGAAATCTTGGCAGTTATCTTTTATTTTAATAGGGTTGCCGGGGCTTCTTGTTGCTGCACTAATGTATACAATTAAAGAACCATCAAGGAGATATCAAAAGACTATAGGATATGAACAGAACCAAGAAGAAGTGTCATTTAGTGATTTGTTTAAATATATAAAGCTAAACTGGCAAGCTTACCTCCCTCACTTTTTTGGTTTTGCCTTCTTATCTCTTCAATTTAATGGACTAGTAGCGTGGTTACCAACATTTCTTCTCAGGAACTTTGATGTTTCACCCAGTTATTCTGGTCCACTAATTGGAATGTGTCTCCTGACATTTGGTACAGCCGGTATAATTTTTGGTGGTTGGTTATCTGACTGGCTTTTTTCTCGAGGTCATAAAGATGCAACATTAAAAACTGGAATAATTGGTGGAGTCTTTGTTGCACCTTTTACTTTTATAGTCCCACTTCTAGATAATACTGACATTATATATTTACTACTGATCCCCCTTATGTTCTTTTCGACGTTCAGCTTTGGTGCAGCGGCAGCTGCCCTTCAGCAGATTACTCCTAATAGGATGAGGGGGGTTGTATCTGCTTTATACCTTTTTGTGCTTAATCTAATAGGGCTTGGTTTTGGACCAACAGCCGTCGCTTTAGTTACTGACTATGTTTTTAAATCAGAGATTGCAGTTGGGCAATCAATCTCTATTGTTACTACAATAGCAGCTTTGTTAGCATCAATAGTTTTATATTTTGGACTTAGGCCATTTAAAAAGATGGTATTCGATACTTAGTCAACATTAATTATAGTTCTCTAATATCTTCCATTCTTTGTGGATTTTTTGTATTGGTCATAAATGCTTTTTTTCTAAAGAAACGCATTATTGAAGCAGGTCCCATCCTTGAACCACCTAAACCAGAAAAATTAAAAGAGTTTTTTTCCGCGTCTCTCAAAATAGCACCTGTTAAAGTAGTATCCATAAGGCTTATTCCTCCAGCGTTTATCTTACTTCCAATTTTCATTGCATCTGGCTCAGTACCAGCTATGACAGCTCCAGATAAGCCATAATCGGTATCATTGGCAAGAGTTACAGCTTCTTCATCAGAAGAAAACTTCATAATAGGCATGATAGGTCCGAAGGTCTCATCATTCATAATATTCATTGAGTGATCTACTTCTGTAATAACAGTGGGTCGATAGTAAATTCCACCATTTATTTTTTCTGATTTACCACCTGTCTTTAGTATAGCACCCTTATGAAGCGCATCTTCAATCTGACTATCTATAATAGTTGATTGTTTATTAAATATCATTGGACCAATATGACCCTTATGTATGTCCTTATCATTTAATTTGATATCTTTAGATTTTTTTATAATAAGTTCAACAAACTCATCATGAATACTTTCATGAACATAAATTCTTTCAATAGAATAACATATTTGCCCAGTCGCAAATACAGCCCCTCTCAAGACCGCATCAGTTGCAACATTAATATCAGCATCCTTCGTAACTATGACAGGATCTTTACCTCCAAGTTCTAAAAATACTGGAATAAAGTTTTTTGCACATTGTTCTGCAACCTTACGGCCAGTAGAAACCGAACCAGTAAAGCAAACAATATCAACATTATCAATTATTTGAGAACCAGTTATACCATCGCCCATTACATAGCTGAGGATTTTTTCTAGTTCTGGTACTTTTATAATTGTTTCATTTAAACTTTCTATAAACCTGGGTGTAACTTCACTTGGTTTTATTATTGCTGCGCTGCCAGCAATTAGTGCAGGTATAGCATCGATACAGCTTAATAAAAAAGGAAAGTTCCAGGGACTTATTACACCAAGAAGCGGATAAGCTGCTAACTTTTGGGAAAGTTTAATGTGTGGCATAATAGATGAATTTCCAGCCACGGAAGCTTCGTCAATAATTTCCCCTGCTTTATCACACCACCCTTTAATACTCCAAATTACAGCGTCAGGGCTCTCAGATGCAATCTTCCATCTACCTGTATCTGTTGACTCAGCATTTATAATCTTATCTCTATGAATATTAATTTGCTCTGCCCACTTGAGCATCACAGATATTCTCTGAGCTAATGGAGCTTCTGACCAAGCTTCTTGAGATTCTTTTAATCTTTTACATTCATCTGTTATGAAACCCAAGGACGGTCGCTCAAAAGAAAAATCAACTTGACCTGTCCTTGGATTTAAAACGTTAATATTATTATTCATAACTTTATTAACTATTTATGGTTTTTTGAAGAGAAGTGTATACCTATCACTTTCTCCAATTTCAAGATTCTTCTTAAGATCATCTCCTTCAACCTTTGGCCTACCTTCTCTTGCAAAATAGGTTAATGTAGGTGGCAACCTCCAAACTCTATCCTCGTAATTTTTATCATCTTTAGGATTGTTATTTATATCTGAGCTAGAAATAAATTCCCACCCAGCTGCTTCAGCAAGTTTTATAGTATAGTCTTCGTTTACATAACCCGAAACTGCTTTTGGATCTTGTTCAATTGATGAGTCACCTCTATGTTCAACAATCCCCATGGACCCTCCTGATTTTGTAACTCTTAACCAATCTTCTAACATTTTCTCTGCAGTCCCATACGCCATCATATTATGAAGATTACGAAATGTTAGAACCATATCTACAGAATTATCATCAAGAGAGATCTTTGTATTATCTAAAATTGGCACAGCTTGGGCGTTACCATATAAACTTTCATTCTCACTTAGTTTATTTTTGAATCTATCAAAAGCAGTTTTCCGTCTTTCAGAAGAGTTAGGATCTGGCATTGCGCCATAGTATTGTCCAGATTCTTTAAGAGCAGGGGCAATGATTTCTGTGTACCAACCGCCATAAGGATAAATTTCTAATACCGTCATATCTTTTTCAATCTCAAAAAAAGATAAAGTTTCTAATGGATTCCTGTACTGGTCACGATCTTTATATTTCTCAGTTCTATGATCTCCTGCAATAGCTTCAATTAACGTATCCTTTATTTTATTTGCATTAGTCATTTCATCATTTAATGAAGAATCATTAGGTGTATTTTGTACTTCTTCTTGAGAACATTGGCTTGTAAATACCATTACCAGAAAAATGGCTAAAATTTGTAGTATTTTCATCATTATTTACTCCTTAATTAATTTTATGTATTCATTATTCTATAATAAATAACTAATAGTAAAGTATCAAAATTATTTTTTTACAATTGTATCATTTTTTCGGTAACTTTCGTTTTAATTTTTATACACCCAAATAAGATTCCTATTAAAGATATCCACCAAAATTGCCATATACCAAAACTAATCAATGATAAAATACTAACAGATGCCAAAGATGCGCTTATTATAGATAGGTCGAGAGTTGAAAAATTATAATTTAAGACCGATTTGTAAATGTTAAATAAGAAGATACAAAAAATTATTGCGCCAATTAAGCCAAGTTCCAACCAAATTTGTAGCCAAAGGTTGTGGGGGTGAAGAGGAAGCTTCGACCAGTTTGTATTTTCATACATTTCAGCCTTTCTAGATAAATATCTTGAAGAGTCAAACCCATAACCAAAAAATATTTTTTTACTAATTAATTCACTAGTATAATCCCATATTACTAATCTTTGATTTAACCCACGACTAAATTCAACATTTATATTGTCATAATCTTTTTTGATATATAAAGAATTCATAACAAATGGAAAGATCAGCGTTCCAAAAATTAAACCAAAAAAAGTTGACCTTAGGATTAATTTAGGAAATTTAATACTTATAGTAAAAATTATTATCCCAGTAATTATCGACAAGAGACTTGCCTGCATTGGTAAATTACTACTGATAAATAAAGATAAAACCAAATAAACAATACCAAAAAATTTATATTTAAAAATTATCGATATAAGAATTGCCACTAAAATGCTGAAACAGCAGAGAATAGAAGTTCCCCTTGCAGAAATAATTTTGATATATGGAACCCATTCACCATCTCTTGCTACATTATCGTATGGCCTGATTAATTTATGAATTGATGAATCAGAGATTACCTCAAAGAAAAGAACTATTAAGAGAAAAATAAAGGTAAGTGAAAGAACTTTTAATACGATACTTATTTGATTAGCATTAAGTTTTTCTAATGACTTAATGAAAAATATTGATAAATAAATAATTGAAAAGATTCTTAGCAAATCAAAAAAGGTACCATTACTTGACCATAATAAGCTTATACAAGACCATAAAAAAAGAATATGAATACATAAAAATATCCTATTTAAGAAAAAATATTTTATACTATTACTATTTAATATATTTCGATTAATTGCCAGTAATGGAAGTATTAGTAAAACAACTGTACCCTTCTTTGCAAAAGCAGCAATTGGTCCTAGTAGAGATATAGAGATTAAAAGTAGAGCAAAGTATTTTTCTTTAACAAACATTTTTTAAAAGACTTTATAGTTATAGTTGTTTAACATCTTTTATTTTAGCTAATTTTTTTCTCCATGTTTTAGCACCTTTACATCCATGATAAAGTCCCATGATATGTCGTGTTACTAAATTAGTGGACGTTCCTTTTTTTACTTCATTTATGCAATATTTTTTATATTCTTTTACTGCATCTATTCTTGAGATAGGTTTATTATCCAATTCAAATAGCTCATTATCAACATTTGATAGAATATATGGTTGGTCATATGCATAACGACCAAGCATGACCCCATCTGTGTATTTTAAATGGTATTTGCATTCATCAATACTTTTAATTCCTCCATTAATTACAATATTTAAGTTGGGGAATTTATTCTTCAAATCATATACTCGAGAGTAATTAAGCGGAGGAATATTTCTGTTTTCTTTTGGGTTAAGACCTTTCAATAAAGCTTTTCGAGCATGAATTATAACAGTTTTACAACCATTATCTGATACTGTTTCAATAAAATCATCGAGAGGTCTTCCAATATCCATATCATCAATGCCAATCCTGGTTTTGATAGAGATTGTTAATTTTGTGGAGGATTTCATGAGATTAATGCATTTACCAATTAATTTGGGCTCCTTCATCAAGCATGCCCCAATTCTTCCATTACTTGCTTTTGGGCTGGGACAGCCAATGTTTAGGTTAATCTCAGTGTATCCTTTTTCTTCACCCATAATTGATCCCTCAGCAAGCATTTCTGGATCACTTCCTCCGAGTTGTAATGCAAGTGGGTATTCTTCCTGATTATGCTCTAAAAGTTTATCATTTTTACCCTTTATAATTCCATAAATAGGGATCATTTCTGTATAAAGCATGGCTCTTTTTGTTAAGATTCTATGAAAAAATCTGGCATGTCTGTCTGTTTTTGCCATCATAGGTGCAACGCAAAAATAGTGAGATTTTTTAGAAATATTTTGTTTTGAAGACACTTTTTCTTCCATTAAATAAATTTTCTATTACTTTAAGCATTGACAAATGTTCTTATAATGTTCTATATATAAAGAACATTATAAGAACAAATAGGGGTTATTATGAAATTTATCTTATATATTAGAGATTCCTTGGCTTTGATATCATTCTTTGGTTCAATTTATTTAGTATCAATTTTTGGGTATGCTTTAAATATCTAATCTTATTACTCTAATTTAGTTAATTTTATTTTTTAAATTATTTACAAAAACTATGGAAGTTAGTTTCTGGGGATGTATAGTGCATAAATAACAATTAAAATGAGATTTTAATTTATGCCATTATTCCTAAGCTCCTCATCAGTTTTATTTATTTTTTGGCTTATTCTTTCTGGTCATTATACTCCTTTCCTCCTGGTAATTGGAATAATTAGTTGCGTGTTTATAGTTATTCTTGTTGTTAAAATGGAAATCTTGGATGATGAAGCACTTCCGATTAAATTTCTTTTTTCTGCAATTAAATATTGGCCATGGCTTTTTGGGCAGATAATACAATCAGCTTTAAACGTTGCCAAAATTATAATAAATCCTAATCTGCCAATTACACCAACAATGATTAAAATAAAGCCTTTGCAAGAGACTGATGTTGGAGTGGTAACATTTGCAAATTCAATTACTCTCACACCAGGAACAATTTCTGTTGAAATAGATAATGATAATATTTTAGTTCATGCAATAACAAGAGATAATGCCTTTGATTTAGAGCAAGGTGTAATGAATGAGAAATGTAAACGCTTTGAGGGAAAGAAAAACAATGTTTGAAGTTACAACTTTTTTGATCCTATTAGCTTTTTCTTTAACCCTTATTAGTATATTTAGGGGACCAACTGTTTATGACAGAATAATTTCTGCCAATTCTTTTGGTACTTTGACAGTACTTTTTTTGTCAATTTTAGGATACTTACTAGGAAGACCCGAGTTTATAGATTTAGCTATTATATATGCAATTTTAAATGTTATTAGTGCTGTAGCAATTTTAAAATACTTTCGTCAAGGAGACCTAAGTAAAAGTGATGATGGGTTAAAGAATTAAGATGGATATCTTCATAAATTTTATTAGTTGGTTTCTTCTTGTTGGAGGTGCATTCTTTTGTGTAATTGGATCTATAGGCTTGCTTAGAATGCCAGATGCTTTTACTCGTTTACATGCAGCTAGTATCATAGATACTCTAGGTTTTTTAATGGTTATGTTAGGTTTAATTATTCAGACTGGGCTCACTCTTACAACTTTAAGATTGCTTATAGTGGTATTTTTAATTTTTTTCACGAGTCCTGTAGCAGGTCATGCTTTAGCAAATGCCATGAAGCATAGGAATGTTAAACCAGTCTTACATGAAGATAAGTGGTTAAATAAATTAAAATCAGAATAAGCTGAGGGTATTCAAGGTGGAGTTTTTTTTAAATTTTATTATTCTTATTTTTTTATCATTTATTACAATTGCTATTATCAAAATTAATAATCTCTTTTCACTAATAATTCTTACTGGTACCTATAGTTTCTTAATGGCATCACTTTTAATTGTCATGGATGCTGTCGATGTAGGTATGACAGAAGCTGCTGTTGGTGCAGGAGTATCTACGGTTCTTCTGCTCTCAGCACTTTATCTGACTGAATCTAAAGATAGTAACAGAAGTAATCAAAATGCTATGCCAATAGTTCTATGTCTCTTGGTGGGGGGGTTGTTAGTTTATGGTACGCTTGGATTACCTCAATACGGATTATCTGATACCCCAGTTAATTCGTATGTAGGGGCATTGTATCTTGAGAGGTCTATACCAGAAACCACAATACCAAATGTAGTAACATCTGTATTAGCAAGTTATAGAGGTTATGATACTCTTGGTGAGGTGACAGTAATATTTACTGCTGGAATAGGTGTGCTTATGCTACTAAAAAAGTTTAAACAAGACTGATGTTTATTAACGGTAAAATCAAATGATAAATAATCAGATTATACGAATATTATCAAAAATATTATTTCCTTTTTTAATAATTTTTGCTCTTTATGTGCAGTTTCACGGTGATTATGGTCCAGGTGGTGGTTTTCAGGCAGGAGTAGTTGTTGCTGCTGCTTTTGTTTTTTATGCTCTTGTTAATGGACTTGCAAAACTCAAAGAAATAATTTCAGAAAAGCTTCTTGAATGTCTTGTTCCTTTAGGTGTGTTAATTTACTCTGGAGTTGGGGTTACATCGTGGATCCTTGGCGGAAACTTCCTTGATTATAGTCTACTTGATAAAAGTGATCCCTCTCACGGACAGCATATGGGTGTCTTGATTATTGAACTTGGTGTATTGATTACAGTTGCTGCTACAATGTTACTGATTTTCTATTCTTTCTCTGGTCGTGGTCGGAAAGGGGATAGTTAATGGAGTTTATAAATGATTTATCAATTTATTTTGGTCGGATCAATCATTGGGTAACAATTTTTTTAATTGTGTCTGGCTTATATATAATTATTACAAATTCAAATATGATTAAAAAATTAATTGGACTTTCAATTTTTCAGACGTCTGTTTATTTGCTTTATGTTTCACCAGGAAAGATTATTGGTGGTACGGCTCCAATTATTTCTCCTCAGTTTGAGGTGTATTCCAATCCACTCCCGCATGTACTTATATTAACAGCTATTGTTGTTGGTGTAGCAACATTGTCTTTAGGTTTAGCTTTGGTCGTTCGTATAAAAGAAGAATTTGGTTCAATTGATGAAGAAGCAATTCTAATGAATAGCTTTGAGGATCAGGAATGAATTATGTTTGATCAATGGCCATCATTAGTCGTTGCTGTACCATTAATTGCTGCAGGTATTTGTGCAATTATTCGCTATGAATTCTTTTGTTGGCTGGTCTCTATCATTACATCATTGGTTAGTCTATCTGGAAGTATTTTTTTATATTTAACAGTTAAGGCATCAGGAGATATATCTTATAAACTTGGAGGGTGGGCACCTCCAGTTGGAATTGAATATAGAGTTGATATTTTTGCTTGCTACTTATTAATATTAATTTCGTTAGTTGCCATTGCCGTTCTAATTTATGGCAGAAAATTAATTAATAAAGAAATAGCTAGCCACTTAAGAGGTTGGTTCTATTCCATGTACCTTCTTTGCATGTGTGGTTTGATGGGTATAGTAATCACAGGCGATGCTTTTAATGCGTTTGTATTTATGGAGATTTCTTCTTTATCAATGTATACACTCATTGCTTTGGGTCGTGACAAGAGAGCATTGTTGGCATCTTATCAGTACTTGATACTCGGAACCCTGGGTGCAACTATGTATGTTATTGGCGTAGGTCTTTTATTTAATGTTACTGGAACTCTAAATTTAATTGATCTGTCAATTAAGATACAGCCTATACTGGATACTCCTGTAATCAAAGTAGCGATGTCTTTTATCTTTGCAGGTTTGTCAATTAAGATTGCTTTATTTCCACTTCATTTTTGGTTGCCAAATGCTTATGCATTTGCGCCCAGCGTTGTAACTACTTTTCTTGCAGCTACGGCAACAAAGGTTTCGATATATCTATTAATGAGATATTTTTATACAGTCTTCGGTTTTTCTTTTGGTATGTCATCTGAATTAATAATCGGGATTATATTATCATGTTCTATACTTGCAATATTTGTTGGTTCATTTAGCGCAATCTTTGAAAATAATTTAAAAAGACTTCTTGCTTTCTCTAGTGTTGCTCAGATAGGTTACATAACCCTTGGTATTGCAATCGCTAACAATGCAGGCTTGACTGGGTCAATGGTGCATATATTTAATCATGCACTTATGAAAGCTTCTCTATTTATGATCCTAGGTGCTATAGCTTTTCAGATTCATAAGGATCAACTAACGTTAACTGACTTATCAGGACTTGGTAAACAAATGCCATTTTCTATGGCTGCAATGACAATTGCGGGTTTAAGTCTTTTGGGTGTTCCTGGCACAGTTGGCTTTGTTACCAAATGGTATCTTATTCAGGGTGCAATGCAAAATGGATGGTGGTGGTTAGTTGTTCTCATTTTAGTTAGTTCTTTATTAGTTTTAATTTATCTTGGAAAGATTATAGAAACTGTTTACTTTAAACCGGCAAGTAACACTGGTATAGAAATGAATGAATTGCCAGGTAGTACTTTTATTATAATTTTGCTAGCTGTTTCTTCTTGTATTTATCTAGGTTTTGATACCTCTCTAACCTTAGGTATTGCTGAAGAAGCTGTTAATGCTTTGGTGCCAGAAGGATGATTACAATGTCAGTGTATTTGGCTTCTGCAATTTTGATTCCTTGTTTAGTAGGCTTATTTTCTTTTGTTTCTCCAAGGAATGGTATTTTACGAGATATAGTCACAGTATCTGGTGCACTTATTCATTTTTTTGTCATATATAAGATTTATCAAGCATTCAGTAAGGGTGAATTTATAAGCCTAAATGTTATTAATATCTTTCCTGGTGGAAATATCGAGTTTATAGTCGAGCCTCTCGGGATGCTTTTCAGTGGCCTTGTCTCCATACTTTGGCTTTTAAGTTCAATTTATGCAATAGGCTACATGCGAGCACACAAAGAAGAAAGACTGGGTTCATTCTTTGGTTTTTTTGCATTTGCAATTTCTGCTACAATCGCCCTAGCATATTCATCAAATTTATTTGCGCTCTTTGTTTTTTATGAAATCTTAACGTTTATAACCTATCCTTTGGTATCTCATGGTGCTGATACTGAGTCTCAGATGGGTGCTAGAAGATATATTCTGATTCTTGTTTCAAGTAGTGTCTTATTCTTTCTGCCTGCTATTGTAGCGACTTATTATATCACTGGTACTTTAGACTTTAAGGTTGGTGGTATTTTTCCAGATGCTACTCAGAATTATATTCTTATAGTTTTATCCATTCTTTTTGTATACGGAATTGGTAAAGCTGCTTTAATGCCAATGCATAAGTGGCTTCCTTCTGCGATGGTCGCTCCAGCGCCAGTAAGTGCTCTTTTACATGCGGTAGCAGTTGTTAAGGCTGGAGTTTTCAGTGTTCTAAAAATAGTAGTATGTATTTTTGGAATTGATCATTTTCAGGACTTTGGTGGATCAGATTGGTTAGTTTATATTGCTGGAATTTCTATTGTGTTAGCTTCCTCTATTGCACTTGTTCAAGACAACCTTAAAAGTCGACTTGCATATTCTACTATTAGCCAGTTAGCATATGTTGTTTTAGCTGCTGGTATAGCAACACCGCTGGCCATTATAGGTGCTTGCGTTCATATAGTTGCGCATGGTTTTTCAAAAATCACTTTATTTTTTGCAGCTGGTTCAATTTATTTAAAATCACATATAAAGAGTATAAGTAAACTTGATGGATTGGGTAAGAGGATGCCGTGGACAATGGGTGCCTTTGGGATTGGAGCACTTGGAATGATAGGAATACCACCTACGGCAGGATTTCTTGGTAAATGGTTTATTCTTTCTAGTGCAGTTACTTTTCAAGATTACTTTGTTTTAATTGTATTAATGATTAGTACTATTTTAAATGCGGCTTATTTTTTGCCTATAATTTATGGTGCTTTCTTTAAAGAGGAAAAAAACGTACCTGATAATAATCACGGAGACGCTCCAATTATTGTAATTGTTCCAATTTGTATTACAGCCTTAATTTCTATTTTACTATTTTGTTTCCCTAATATTCCAGTTTCTCTATCATATAAATTATTGGGTATTTAGATGACTAACAGCACTGAAAAACATTGGTTAGATAAGAAAGATCTTCAAACTATTTTATGGAAGATTCTTGCCGTCATTTTAGTCTTATTGATTGTCTCCGAGCTATTTGTTCACCATCACCATGATGGTTTCATGTTTACATTTTCTTTTCACGCGTGGTTTGGATTATTAGTAGGGATAATTTCAATTTTATTTTCAAAAATATGGAAAAGTAAATTGAAGAGAAAGGATGATTATTATAATGATAAATAGTATTATACTTCATCCCGCATTACCCATACTCATAGGTGCGTTAATTATATTGCGTGCAAAGGGTGTGCTAAAAACCTTTACTCTTCTCATAGCTCCGCTAATTTCTCTTTTTTTGGTATGGATGATTCCTGATGGTGCTAATGTAACAACGAATTATTTAGATTGGACACTTGAGCCATTTAAGACAGATAAACTGAGTAGGCTTTTCGCAACTGTCTTTGTTATTATGGCGCTAGCTGGAAATATTTACGCTCTAAAACAAGAAAGAGTTTTAGAGATATTTGCAGCTAATATCTACATAAGTTTTTCACTCGGTGTAGTCTTTGCGGGTGATTTAATTACAGTATTTGTATTTTGGGAACTTATGGCGCTTGCATCTGCAACTGTAATTTTTTCTGCGAATACAATTTCCTCACAAAGGGCTGGTATGAGATATATTATACTCCATCTATTAGGTGGGGTCGTCTTAATGGCTGGNATAGCAGGGGAAGTTACCGCTACTGGGAGCGTAGCTTTTAATTCAATGCTACCTGATACTTTTCCACGCATGTTGATTTTGGCGGGTTTTCTCCTAAACACCGGTGCTCCTCCTTTTTCTGCATGGGTTGCTGATTCTTACCCCGAAGCAAGTTACTCAGGTATGGTTTTTTTATCCGCATTTACAACTAAGACAGCTGTTTACGTTTTAGCTCGAGGTTTTCCCGGAGCTGAGGTGCTGATTTTTATCGGTCTATTTATGATTTTCTATGGGATAATTTATGGCTTATGTGAAAATAATGCTCGTAAAATGCTTGGATACTCTATTGTTAACCAGGTAGGATTCATGGTTACTGCTATAGGAATTGGAACTCAATTAGCAATCAATGGAGCTGTTGCACATGCCTTTGCTCATATTATTTATAAGGCTTTACTAATTATGTCACTTGGTTCAGTTTTATTTGTTACTGGTAAAAGAAGGTTTACAGAATATGGTGGCTTATTTAGGACAATGCCCCTAACGGCAATTTGCTGTATTATTGGGGGTCTTTCAATTTCTGCTTTTCCTTTTACATCGGGTTTTGTTGCTAAGGCAATGATGTCAGAAGCCTCATACCTTAAAGAGTATTATTGGGTTTGGTATTTGCTTGCTGCGGGTACTGCAGGAGTTTTCTTAGATGTTGGAATAAAGCTTCAATATTTTGTTTTCTTTGGAAGAGACTCTGGGTTGAGACCACCTGAGCCTCCAATTAACATGCGTATTTCTATGGTATTCTTTGCTATACTGTGCTTAGGAATTGGATTTGCACCTACACTATTTTATCAGCTACTACCTTTCGAGCAAGATTACTATCCCTATACTCCAGATCATATAGTAACTCAATTCCAACTTTTGCTATTCTCTGGTGCTGCATTTTTTGTTTTCTTAAAGTATTATGGATGGCAACTATTGAATACTTTAACTCTAGACTTCGATTGGATATACAGGGTATTTGGTTATAAGTTAGTAAATTCTATTATAAGAATATTGAATATCCTAAAAGAGGATCTATATAACCTCATAAGCAAGATGTTAGAAAATTTATACGTTGGTTTAAAGTTCAGCAATGGTCCTGGAGGCTACTTTTCAAAACCAACATCGACAGGGCAGGTTTCTCTTTGGA
Source organism: Rhodospirillaceae bacterium (assembly GCA_002691085.1). Lineage (GTDB taxonomy): Bacteria > Pseudomonadota > Alphaproteobacteria > Rhodospirillales > Rhodospirillaceae. Next base: position 21,928 of record NZGX01000044.1, read on the forward strand.
TAATGTTTATACTTGCACTTTACTTGTTTATTTATCTGTTAATATGATTGATAATTATAATTAACTCTTATGGTTCAAAGAACTATCTTTTCATATAGCTTCTTTTTTTTGTTGTTATTTAACCACAATGTCTTGGCATTAAGTCCACATGAGCCAATTGACATCAAAAAATCACAAACATTACCATTCTCAGTTGCTATATTGATTACACATATGGGTAAATATGAGTTCAAAGTTGAAGTGGCAGATAATCAGAAATCCAGAAATATTGGCTTAATGCATAGACCTCAGCTGTTAGAGTCTAAAGGGATGCTTTTTGATTTTAAACGAAGTAGGGTAGTTAATATGTGGATGAGAAATACTTTTATCCCATTAGATATGATCTTTATATCAAACAGTGGTAAAGTTCAGAGAATATATAGAGATGCTCAACCTCATTCAGAAGACATTATTAGCTCAGAGTATTTGGTTAGAGCTGTTCTTGAAGTATCATCAGGCACAGCTGATAGGATTGGATTAAGAGTAGGCGACCAAATTTTACACAGTATTTTTCAAAATAAATAATAATTTTATAAATTAAGTTTAAATCATATGAGAATTCTTCCAAAGTTATTTACAATATTAATTTTACTATTATGTAAATCTTTTCTTATAGATGATGTACATGCTAATGATAAGAGTACTGTCAGGTTAGGTTTATCAGCAATACCTCCAATGAATTTCAGTCCATTTAGAAATACTGGCTTACCATATGTTTATACTTGGAGTGCAGTTTTTGAAGGTCTTACAAAAATAGATGCAAACGGTAATCTTAAACCTTTATTAGCAATATCTTGGGAAAGTATTGATGAACTTACTTGGGTAATTGAACTTAGAAAAGGAGTTAAATTTTCAAATGGACGACCTTTTGATGCTAATTCTGTTGTAAATATAGTTAAGTTTCTTACAAGTGATGAGGCTTCTATACATCTTGTATCTCGCATGATGTTTTTTCTCAAATCAGCAAAGGCCATTGATAGTCATAAAGTAGAAATCTCAACTAACGTTCCAACTCCACTTTTACCAAGATTTTTAACTATGCTTTATGCACTTGAACCTATTCATTTTAATGATGTTGGTTTAGATGAGTTTTCAAGAAGACCAGTCGCTACAGGACCTTTTGATGTTGAAAAAATTGGCCCAACAAAAATTCACTTCAAATCTTTTGACGAAAGCTGGAGAAAACCAAGAGTAAAAAAACTCGAGATTATTGCTATTCCGGACTCATCAGTTAGAACTTTTTCACTAATATCTGGAGAAATTGATATAGCAATGCAGATTGGTCCTGAAGAAACTCTTGCTATTAAGTCTAGAGGGGGAAATGAAGAGATTTGGAGAGATCCTGAAACATGGGGATATCATTTTCTCACAAAAGAAGATTCTCCATTAATGAATATTAAAGTAAGAGAGGCGCTAAATATAGCCGTTGATAGAGATTCTATTATCAAGAGTTTACTTTATGATTCAACTATACCAGCAAATCAACCTGCACCACCACCTGTTTATGGATATAATGAAAATCTTCCTCCAATAGATTATGATCCAGAGAGGGCAAAAAAATTATTGATAGATGCCGGTTACCCTAATGGATTTAGCTTTATTTTAGAAACATCTATAGGAGCAAGTGCTAATGCGGATGCAATTAATCAGGTTGTTGCACAATATTTGAGTAGGGTTGGTGTTAATATGCTAATTAGAGCAATCCCTGTTAATCAGTTAATAAGGAATGTTATAGAGGGTACATGGAGCGGTGATGCTTTTGGAATTCATTATAGTTTTCAGCCTACCGTTGAGGTTCTAAAGGCATTAGACACTCATTCATGTTTATGGCCAAAAGCCTGGTATTGTAAAGACGAGATAATGCCGACATTAAGAGCAGCTCAGACTACTTTCGATAAGGATAAAAATTTGCAATTTAGAAAAGATATTATGGAATTTTATAGAAATGATTGGGCTGCAATATTTATGTATCAAGCCCCTAGGTTTGCTGGGACAGTCAAAGGTTTAGAGGGGTTTATTGTTGAAAATAATGTTATCTCATATGATAAAATTTATAAATTAGATTAGTTTATTCATATTAAATCAATGAACAATAAAATGAAAATTGATAATTTAGAAAATAAAAAAGTTATGGATGAATTAAGCGTTATGGATGAAATGCTTAATTTTAATAATTCAAATATACTCGAAATTGGATGTGGTAATGCAAAGCGAGCACAGGAAATTGTATTAAGCAGAAACATTTCTAGTTTTAAAGCAGTGGAAGTTGATCTTACTGCACATAAAATTAATTTATCAAAGAATATTAATAAACTTAATTTTGATTCGTACCCATGTGAAGATATTCGAGAAGAGGATCAGTCTTTTGATATTGTTATGATGTTAAAGTCGTTTCATCATGTTTCACCAAATAAAATGTTTGTTGGTCTGAAAGAGATTAATAGGGTATTGAAAAGTAGTGGGCTACTATATATTTCTGAACCTATTTTTAATGGTAACTATAATAATGTAATTAGAATATTCCATAATGAACAAGAGGTAAGAGCCTTAGCGTTTAAAGCTATAAAATTATCTATAGAAGAAAATCTCTTTGAGTTAGTGAGTCAGTTTTTTTACTCTTCAGTTATCACTTTAAATTCTTTTGAAGAATTTGAAAATAACGTTATAAAAGCAACACATACAAATCATGATTTATCCTATGATAAATATATAAAGGTAAAAAATAAATTTGAGAGTTATAAGGACTTATCTAGATCGCCAAATTATTTTTTTGAAGTGCCGATGAGAGTAGACCTTTTGAGAAAAATTAGTTAAGTGATTTCTTATACTCTTTTTTTCCTTGAATCACTAATTCATATAATTCACTAGCTTTTCCACCAATAATTTTAATTAGTTCATCATGGGTGGATAAGCCTTTTTCTTTCCAGCTCATTAAATCATTTTTATTAGGTTCAATTACTGTCACATGTTGTTTACTTGATGCGCTAAGCATTCTCTCTTCATCATCTCTTAATGCTGAACCAGATATTAAATGATTAGGATGTGAATTTAAGATTATATTTTTCTCAGATTGACTGAGCGTATTAAACCATTTCTTATTAGCAAGTATTGATATAACAGATGGAGTGTGTCGTGTTCTAGTGAAGTACGGTGCATTATATGAAGTGCCAGTTATATTATATACATGAGTATTTGTTTCTCCACTATCTATTAGCCCAGTTTGGAGTGCAGTAACAGCATCTGTTTGGGCTATTTGAAACATTTCACTTCCAAGGCTTTTTATAAAAAGTTTCGATGCAGGATCTATTAGTATTCTAAATCTTCTATCAATAGCATCTTCGGGATTATAAATTGGTTTCTTTGAATATATACCATGCCACGAAGCACCATAGAATTGAATCCCTATGACACCCTTTTTACTTAATAGCTCATTGATAAAT
>NZGX01000045.1 GCA_002691085.1 Rhodospirillaceae bacterium
TGTAAAATAATAATTGATATGTTCATTTAACGAATAGTATAGCCAATTTTATGAAGAATTTTTTTTCTGTAATAATATTCACCCAACTATTAACCTCATGTGCTGAGTATATTGAGTGCGGTGATGAAGATGTAACTAATTTAGTTGCAGAAATTGCACTAGATATTTTAAATGACCATAACAATGAATTAGTTTTAAGTGGCGCATGTATTCAGCCTACTTATGGTCTTTTAATGCTTGCCGGTATAGACTGCAGAGATATTTTTGAGGATTTTTTTTCATCACTTTCATCACCATCTGTTAACGTAAAGGGAATAAGAACATTATCTAAAAGTGATAACGGCAAGAACTTTTGTGCAGCCCAAATTGATTTTACATATCAAAATAAAAATTTAAATCCAGAAATTACAAATTTTTTCACTCAGAAATTACCTGATAATAAAACAGTAAGAGATAATATGATCAAACAATTTCATGCTCTAGAGATTTCGTTTAATGACACTTACAGCACGTCAGCTGAATTTGATGTCCAATTAACAGATAAGGGTGATGAATTCTATGTTAGCCTAACTCTTAACGAGATACCTGAGCCATAATTTTATAAATAAATAATTAGAAAAATTTAATTCTGAAAATATATCTTTAACTAATTACAATATTTAAACATATAAAGATTTTTACAAATGTCAGAAATGGAAAAATGGGAGCTTTTATATCTAATCTTATTACTGGTTTTTGTAGTTATTCTATTTTTTAGAAATAAATGAAAAACCTATTTATGCAAAAAAAATCAATAAAAATTAATCAATTCCAAACTAGAAAAACTAGTCTTATAGATTCTCGACTTGTTAATCAGCAGCTCGATTTAGAAATTTATAATTCTGGATCTATTGTACTTAAAATTGAAAAACTTTCATTTACATCAAATAATATTAGTTACGGTGTTGCAGGTGAAAAACTTGGGTACTGGAAGTTTTTTCCTCCATTAAAAAATAAAAGCAATGAATGGGGATGTATCCCTGCATGGGGTTTTGCAAAAGTTATTCATTCTAAAAATGAGAACTTAATGATTGGAGAAAAGTTTTTCGGTTATTTTCCATTAGCTGACATACTTATTTTTGATGAAGTCAATATTTCAGGCAATACCATGATTGATATGAGTAAGCACCGTAAAGAACTTCCATTGGTTTATAATACTTATATCAAGGTGTCGGATAATCCTGATGATGAAACTGATAATTTAAAAGCACTCTTATTTCCACTTCATGTGACAGCATTCTGTCTTTGTGACTTTCTTCAAGACGTATCTTATTACCAGTCTGAACAAATATTAATTTTAAGCGCTTCAAGTAAAACAGCAATAGGCCTAGCGCAGGGATTAGATGAAATAAAAGGTGTACCAGATACTATTGGAGTGACATCTCCAAATAATATTGATTTTGTAAAAGATTTAAAGAGTTATACTCATATTCTCTCATATGAAGATTTAGATAAAATTAGTCATAATAAAAAAACAGTAATAATTGATATGTCGGGAAATAGGAAAATACTTGGTTCTTTACATAATTCTCTAAAAGAAAATATGATAAAGTGCATTACAGTAGGTATGACACATTGGGATAGTGAGACAATACCAAAAGATATACTTTCTCAAATGATGATTAGAGAACGAACCGAATTCTTTTTTGCACCTACCCATATAAAAAAAAGAACTAAAGACTGGGGGGAGAGAGGGTTTAATAAGAAAATAAATACTTTCATGAAGGCTCGGATTATTCAAAGTAAAAACTGGATAAAAATTAAAGAGATTAAAGGATTAAATAATTTTTCAAGTATGTATGATAACTTTACGAGAGGTACTATAAAGCCGGAAGAAGGTTTAATAATAACTTTATAAAGTTTAAATTAAAACCTTAACTGACACCTTTAAACTTCTTTGCATGAACTACCAGCGCTTTTCTTACTTCTTTAGAACTCAAACAAGGTTTATCAAAAGGTATATAATAAATTTTATTATGAGACTCTAAATAATATCCGTCTATTGATAAACCTATCATCAAGGCTTTATTATCATTAACTCCATAGAATCCTTTTAAACATGCAATAACAACATCCTTATGGTCATTATTCATATGTTCCACCATAGATGTTTCATCATTAGTCCAGGCAGGTTCTTTTAATTTCCAAGACTCATCTTTTAACCAAGAAATTTCACCAAAACCACCTATCCAACGTATGTTTTGAGGTTCTAACTTATAAAAATTAAAATCATGCATCTTTGAATATTCTTCACTTTTAGGTAAGAATGTAAAAAAACGATCTTTACAACTCTCTAAGCTCTCCCCTTTTTCGACTTTATTAAAATTACCCATAATACTTAATCGAGAACTATTCTGCTTATCATCCTCTTTAGTAATGTTAAATATTGTTAAACACGATTTAGGATTATTAAGAATATTTTTAGTGTGCTCAGCAATATCACTTGCATAAATATAAATCGATCTGTTTTGGTCAGTAACATATGTAATAAGGCTTCCAAAAGGAAAATCTTCATACCTTTTTGAAATGGTGGATAAAATAGCTACATTATGTGACCTCAATAGAGTCACTGCTTCATGTTCGTATTGAGTTTTCTGCATAAATTCTTCACATAGATAATAAGCTATAAGTATTAAATAAAATAAAAATTAAGTCTGTCTTGGAATTCTAATTTTTTCAACTAGATCCTTTATTTCATCAGGAGGTTCCTTTGTCAGAAAAGAAACTAAGATACCCGATATAAGCGCTAACCACATAAAGACAAAGCCAATACCTTCGGAGGATACTCCTAGGAACCATTGGTCTTGTGTACCTCCTAAGAATTTAAAATAAACAATATAAGAAAAGGTTGAAACTAAACCAACAAGCATTGAAACAATTGCGCCTTCTTTATTCATTCTCTTCCAGAATATTCCAAGAAAAATAACTGGAAACAGTGATGAAGCTGCCAGACCAAATGCAAAGGCAACTACCTGTGCAACAAAACCTAGTTGGGAAGCATAAATACCTAAAAGTCCAGCAGCAAAGACAGCACCTGCCGCAGAGAGTCTTGCTACAAAGAGTTCTGTTTTATCATCAATGTTTTTGAAGAGTGTTTTTCGACACAAGTCGTGACTCACTGCTGAAGAAATAACCATGAGTAAACCTGCTGCAGTCGAGAGTGCTGCAGCCAATCCGCCTGCAACAACCAGTCCTGCAACCCAGTCAGGCAACTGTGCAATTTCAGGATTTGCTAAAACAAAAATATCACGATTAACTTCAACTTCATTTTGTAAACCATCAGGTGCATTTGGTCCCCGATATTGCATAATGCCATCGTCATTTAGATCTTTAAAGCTAACATATCCCATCTGCTCCCAGTTTTTAAACCATTCTGGAGCTATCTTTATATCTGATGAATTTTCAGAAGTGCTCTTATCATACTGTGCATCATTAACCGTATTAATAAAATTAAGCCGTGCGAAAGAACCAACTGCAGGTGCAACGGTATAAAGAAGAGCAATAAAAACTAAAGCCCAACCTGCAGAAACACGTGCAGCATGCGCAGACTTTACAGTAAAAAACCGTATGATCACATGTGGCAGTCCAGCCGTCCCAAACATAAGGGCTGCTGTAATACAAAATGTATCAATCATTGATTTTGAGGTTTGTGTGTATTCCAAAAACCCTAAATCCGTGAGAAGATTATCCAACTTCGTCAGCATAGAAATATCTGAACCACTCATATTAGAGATAAACCCAAGCTGAGGAATTGGGTTATTGGTTATAATAATTGAGATGAAAATAGCAGGAACGGTATAAGCAAAAATAAGAACACAGTACTGTGCAACCTGGGTATACGTTATACCTTTCATTCCGCCTAATACTGCGTAAAAAAAGACAACAATCATTCCGATAAGAATACCAATTGTCGAAGGAACACCAAGAAAAGCTGAGAAAGCAACTCCTACTCCCTTCATCTGTCCTGCTATATAAGTAAAGGAAATGAAGATAGCACATACAACTGCTACGATACGTGCAAAACTTGAATAATATCTATCACCAACAAAATCTGGTACAGTGAATTTACCAAACTCTCTTAAGAAAGGAGCAAGTAGAAGAGCAAGAAGAACATACCCTCCTGTCCATCCCATTAAGTAAACAGAACCACCGTAACCAAGAAATGCAATTAAACCAGCCATTGACAAGAATGATGCTGCAGACATCCAGTCCGCAGCTGTTGCCATTCCATTGACAACAGGATGAACATCATGACCAGCAACATAAAAATCGCCTGTCGAGTTAGCGCGTGACCGCACGGCTATTACTATATATAAACCAAACGTAACAATAACAAAAAAATAAGACCAAAATGAATTTTCCATCTTTACACCTCGTCTTTAAATTTTTCTTCAATACGACGAATTGCAAAACAATAATAGAAAATAAGAATGACAAATATATAGATTGATCCCTGCTGAGCAAACCAAAAACCAAGCGGTGCCCCGCCTATATTATACTGATCAAGAAAATCTCTAAAAAGTATTCCAGCACCAAAGGATACCAAAAACCAAATACTAAGAAGTCCTAGAGTTAATCGAAGAGATGCGTTCCAGTAATTTTTTTTCATAGAGAATTACTTATCCTGCTGGGAAAAGTGCGATGGTAAAATCACCGGCATCTTTACGTAAAGGGAGGGCTTTATTCTGATAACCATCAGAATACCAAAAATCTTTTGCTGCCTTTGCGCATGGCCAGCGAATTATATAATTAAAAAGATTATTTGGCCACTTACCTTCCAGCATTTCAGGAGTTACATCCCCTCCTGCACCAACTGCAACAATTTGCCCACCGAGTTTTCCAATTAAATTAATTTCTACAACAGCTTTTCGGTACTTATCGTATTTTTCCTGATCAGTAACCTTTGAAATGATCATCATATTAACAGGAGAGTCACACGCTTCATCAGCAAAAGAGAATGAAGAGATAAATAATGAAAATAGTGAGAGAAATATTGTAACCAAACTAACTTTTGTCATAAAATCACCCAATTTATATAATATTAAAACACCATCATATAACCCTAGTCTATATATATCGAGGAAAATATGCATAATCTTTATTCTAAATTTATTGAGATCACGACACTATCAGTCGTAATTTTTTCCGTTTATCTCCTTAGCATATAAATTAAGAAATATACCGAAGCAACAAATGTTGCAACCTACCAAAAAATTTCTGAGGGAATGAATGAATTAACTTTAAGAATTGTTGAGGATGTTAATTTAAGAAAAATATCCTGAATAATGATGATAAAAATAGATTCTCTGTTGCAGAATGCAGGGCTTATAATTAGATAAATGAACTTGATAGAAGATTATTTATTACACAAGAATATAAAAATTATCTTAAGAATGCATGTAAAAATAATTAAGGCTGACTATTTTTTTTCATAAAATTTATAACGCTTGAGCGAACATGATCCCATTCATCATCCGAAAAGTCACCATGGCCTTTGCCCTCAATAGTAACAAGTTCATTTTCTGTTACAAGTTTATCATGCAGCATTAAAGCCTGTTCATATGCAACGTATATATCCTCTGTACCATGAATTGTAATAATGGGTGGAGCGTTATCTGTAATCATATAAAGAGGAGAATATTGATCTGAGATTTCAGTAAAATTATCTTCCGGCATCCATATCTTTACATAATTCCATTCTTCTCCACTGTCTGTTAAAAACTGTTCTGTTTTATTTATTTCAGTTATTCCAAAAATATTAATTATACTAAGAGGGGTATATGATGATTTACATTCATGACTTCTCTCAGTTGTATTTAGCAACCCAATTACAAGAGCTAAATGTCCTCCAGCACTTGCACCCATAACATAAACTTTCTCTGGGGAAAGTCCTTCCAGTTCAATTTTTTCCTCAATAAACTTATAGGCACACATTACATCATCAGCTGCGTCTGGAGCTGTATCTTCACCAATCCGATAGTTGACACTAAAAATATTATATTCCTCTGGAAAACTTTTAAAAAATAATTTTGATCGTGTTGAACGCTTATCTCCTTCAAGCCAACCACCTCCATGTATCCAAATAAGCGAATAATCACCTGTACCTTTGTAAAAATCAATTTTTTGACGCGAATGCTCTCCATAAGAAAGGTCGTATTCCCTTTCTCCTCTTCCAATATATGAACAGGAGGAAGTTAAAAAAACAATTACTATTCCCACTAAAAAATTAAAGTTATTTTGCATTATAAATATTTTCCAATAATTTAAATATAATATGAAATTTATTAGCATATAATATTTTTTTAAAAAAATAAATAAGGAGTTAATCATGAATAATCTGTATTCTAGATCTATTGAAATCATAACACTAAGTGTTATTATTTTTTCAGTCTATCTACTAAGCATGGAAATCCAGAAGTATACAGAAGCAACAAATGTAGCAACGTATCAAAAAATAATAGATGACGCTAATGATTTACAATTTGAATATCATACAAACCCATTCATGGTTGAAGCAACCACAAGAATACGAACGAATGGGCGCAGCTCACTAAGTCCAGAACAAGCAGCCGCAACCATTAATTATGGACAATCGATCCTTAGATTAACTGAAACAAGTTTTATGGCATGGGAAAAAGGGATTTTTTCTGAATCGCAAAAACAACGTTTTAGCAGAACTGAATGTTTTATCTATAAAGATATGTTAAGTAATGATATTAATATTTTTCCAATCACAGGGGAATATAGAAATTATCTTGAGAATACTTGTAAAGACTTAAATTTAGAAAATTTTACAATATATTTCAATGAAGAAAAATAATGAAAAAGGAGAAATGTTATGGAATCAATAGAAATAATAGGTCTTTTAAACTTTACAGCTTTAGTGGCTCTAATTTTTTTAGTTTATCGTAACATGTTAACCCTTTCAGATATTAGAAAAGAAAATCATCATCTTCGTACATTGCCATTTATTCATCATGAACTCAAAGATATGAATCTATTAGTAAGAAATAAATTCCTAAGTTCAGAAAATCAACCTGTAAGGAGAACCTGGAGAGGTTAAAAAATGAATCAGGAAATTCTGGATAATGCATCACCTGCAGCACTTCGTAATGCTCCCTTTATTGCCGATGCATTAGAAGATTATATTTCTGAAAAAGAAACGATTCTGGAGATTGCATCAGGAACGGGATATCACAGTTTTTTTCTTGCCGATAGATATTCAAATACGTACTGGCAACCCTCTGAAAAGGATGAAAATAGTTTCAATATTATTGAAGATCTTTATCGACGTTTTAAACAACCAAACTTACACCCTCCCCTTCATATTCATTCAGAGGAAGAAAATTGGATTAACAAAAACATTGATGCAATCTTATGCTGCAATATGATTCATATCAGCCCGATATCTTCCACATTTGGTCTCTTTGAAGGTGCTAAAAGATACCTTTCAGCTGATCAGTATTTATTTCTTTATGGTCCATTTAAAATAGGTGGAGAACATACATCGGAATCAAATAAACTTTTTGACGAAAGTCTTAAGGCTAGAGATACTCGATGGGGTGTTCGTGATATTAACGAACTTGAAAAAATTGGAAAATCTAATCAGGTTTCTCTTATAAAAAAAATTCCGCTACCCGCTAATAACTTAATTTTAATTTTTGCAAAACTCCCTTAATTTATTATTTGATAATGATTATTATTTGCATTACTATAATATACTTATTAGCCTAGGGATCAGACATAATGCAAATTTCTAAAATATTATTTTTCTTAAGTTTCTATTTCTTCTCAAATATTTATTACGCCGATGAAAATACTCTAATATCGGAAGAGCTTCCTGAAATGGTTATTGGAACCGCTTCAATTAAACCTGGCATAAATCTTGTATTTGAAGGTGCCATTAAAGATGATGTTCAACCTGAAGGTTATTTTCTAAAAGAATCTGAAACCGATATTCACATTGAAGTACTTGTTAACTGGAACGAAAATGCNCCACCTGGTTCGCCTGTAGGTGGTTTTATTCCCTATCTGAATGTATCAGCAAAAATCACTAATCAAAAGACAGAGAAGTCATCAAATATTCTACTTTCACCTCATCTTAATATGTCTGACAATTATCACTATGCACAGAATATAAAATTGCCTGGATATAAAGAAGATTTATATACGGTCGAATTTAACATAACACCCCCATCGTCTGAGATAATTGGTTTGCACTATGATTGGAGGGAAACCGTTGGAAATATTATTGTTGAATCAAAAAACTTTATTTTTCCAGATTTAAACTTCGCAAAAATAGCTTCAGCATCAAGAAGATAAGAATCTATAACTTGCACTCTGCCAAAACCTTGTTTAGCTTGGTTTAATGGCTGATCATGTAAATACAAATTTAAATTTCCCAAATAGAGGGTATGCTTGGTATGTGGCAAGTCTGCTCTCACTTGTTTATATTCTCTCATATGTTGATAGGTATATTTTATCGTTACTTATTGAGCCAATAAAACTATCACTCGACCTTTCTGATTTTCAAATAGGCCTTTTGATTGGTCCAGCTTTCGTTATCCTTTTTGCTATTGTTGGACTTCCCATTGGATGGCTAGTTGATAGAAAAAGTAGAACAGCAATATTATCCATTGGGATTGCTGTCTGGAGTGTTATGACCGCAGCCTGTGGATTGGCAAATAGTTTTTTCACTTTATTTATGATGCGTGTAGGAGTTGGAATTGGTGAAACAACTGCAGCACCTTGTTCTTTCTCACTCTTTGGTGATTATTTTCCCAAGGACATTCGTCCTCGTGCTGTTGCCTTATTTATGCTGGGTGCACCTGCTGGAGCAGGTGCTACATATATTATAGGTGGTCAGATCGTTGAATACATAGCTCGATCACCATCAATTATTCTTCCCTTTTATGGAGAACTTATGGCATGGCAAACCGCATTTCTTATTGTTGGTCTTCCAGGGCTTATTGTTTCTCTAGTTGTATGGATAACAGTAAAAGAACCTCCAAGGCAGGAAATACTTAGTGAAAAAGAAGATGGACCAACATTAGCAGAGGCAGCTTCATATATGATGCATCATAAAGCATCTTATGCATCTGTCTTTGGTGGAATTATTGGTATAACTGCAATTGGTGCAGCTTCTTTTTGGATCCCTGCTCTTTATGAGCGAACATGGGGATGGAGTGTTTCACAAACGGGGTTAATTGTTGGAATAATTTTAATTGTTTCTGGGATTATAGGAACAACAGCAGCTGGATGGATTGCCTCTCAACTAATTAAAAGAGGTATCAATAATGCTCCGTACTATACCGTTTTAGCAGGTGCTATTATTGTTCTTCCATGTGCTGTTGCTTACCCAATTGCTCCATCTGCAGAAATTGCTTCAGTAATTTGGTTTGTGGGCATGTTGGGTATGTCAATATCTTCAGGAACAAGTCCTAGTTGCATCATAGCAATTACTCCAGGTGAATTAAGAGGACAAGCTACTGTGATTTTCTTTTTTGTTATTGGCCTTTTTGGCTCGCTTGTTGGACCAACATTAGTTGGCTTCTTAACTGACTTATTTGGAGATCCTGCCTACTTAAAATATTCTTTATCTATTACTGGGCTTATTTTTGGTGTCTTTATGAATATTTGCCTTTTACTTGGATTTAAAAAATTCAAAAACAGTGCAGATGAGCTTGCAAATAGGATGACTCAAAACTGATATGCAATTAAAGCTTGCGGAGCAAATTCGTTTGTAGTTGTATCCCCAAGTTTATTTATCCATATGGACATTTCCAAACCTACAAAAAATTTATTAGGCGTTCCATTAATGGCCTTACCAATATCCCATCTGATTTGTTCTTGATTTAACACATGAGACGTTAATCGATTTCCAAAACTATCAAAACGTTTATCAATATATTCTAGATGTCCTGTTATTGCGAAATCATTCCCATTAATTGTGAAAGGGTAGGACCAATTAAAGTCAATCATAAAAGATTTTTTTTGTTTAGGCGCTCCACCTTTCTGGAAGCCTTTTGAGTCATCTAAATAGGCAGTAACATCGAGATTAGCAAAAGCAAAACCCGGTAAATCTAATGAAAAGCGAATTCCAGGAAGATACTTAATTACCTTTGCATTCTTCGCCCAATTAACTCCAAAAATTAAACCGAAGTCATTCACAATTCCATATGATATTTTTTTCTCTAAGATTTTTCCTAAGCTAAAATTGGCATAATATTCTGCATAAATATCATTATCATTGTAAAATGGGGATGTGCTCTCGGCAAAGTCTATAAAAAAATAGTTATCACCATATCTCCATCCATCTGAGTGCTCAATGGTTGCAACAACAGTTGTGTTTTTACCTCCACCTGCAAAACTTGGTGTTGAAATAACACCAAAATTTGATTGTAATTCTGTTATTGACCAATCAAAAGCAGACGAATTACTAGATGAAAAAAATTGAAAAAGAAAAATAAATAAAATGAATTTATACATTATAAAAAGGTGCATAACTAAAACTGATTGATAGCAGTCTTCAAGTCAAATAAAATTTTATAAATATCTTGATTAGTGAACAAATCAAACCCACTTAACGTAATAGCTTGTTTGAATAAATATAAAGAAAAAAATTTGATTTCTAAAATTCTGAGAGTCTCTTTAAGCTTACCTCTTACAAAGCAACAAAAGAAATGTTAGAACCCATTCTCATTGCTCTTTTTGAGAAATAAGAAAAAAAATATTAAGAACTCAAGAAAAAACCAAGATATGGATCATTCTAACAAAATAGACCAAGAACTCTCATCTAGTAGCGACGTATCTGTTGGGAAGATACCAAAATTTACAGCTATTGCGCTCTCTTATGGAATGTTAGTCAGCTCTATTGGAAATAATTTTCTTATCACTATTCTCCCCCCACTTGGCAGGGAGTTAGGTTTTATCGAATGGCAAATTGGTGTCATTTTGGCTGTCGGGGGTCTTTTTCTCCTTTTAACTGGCCCAATTTGGGGGAAAGTGAGTGAAGCAAAAGGTAGAAAAAATGTGATGTTATTCGGTGCGGTTGGGTATGTTATTACGAGTGGTATCTTTGCCGTATTAATTGATTTAAGAATTGCATCCGTAATAAGCATATTTACCTGCTTTATACTCTTAGTAGTAATTAGAAGTATCTACACTATTACATCAGGAGCTATTTATCCTGCATCGATAGCAATGGCTGCCGACCTAACTAGTAAGAAAAATAGATCGGGTGGATTAGCTTTGATAACAGCATCATGGGGATTTGGTTCTGTAATAGGACCTGCAATAGCTGCAATTTTTACTATTATTTCCCCCACTGCACCCTTTTATGCTGTCACAATCATGGGGATACTTGCAGTCTATTTGTACTATGCTATTCCAGAACCAAAAAAATATAAAAAAAGCAAGAATTCTGGATTTAGAAAGGTTTTAACAAAGGAAATCCTTACAATCCAAACTGGGTTTACAATTTTAATTTTAGGTAATGTTTCTATGATTGTAATCCTAGGCTTTTATTTTCAGGATAAATTTCAGTTAAATACCATTGAAACAGCACGTTATGTGGGAATAGCTTTATCGGTTTCAGCAATCTCGCAAATATGTATTCAAGTTTTTGTTCTTCCAAAGCTAAAATGGAGCCCTAGAAAACTAATTAATTGTGGCCTCCCACTAGCAATTGCCGCAACATTAATAGTTATGTCCACTGACAGTTACGTAACTATAATACTAGCTATGGTTATTTTTGGAATGGGTGGTGCAGTTGGGTGGCCAGCTTATATGACAGCATCTTCCTTTGCTGCAGGAAAGGATAATCAGGGAAATGTAGCAGGACTTACATCTGCTTTTCAGGCCTTTAGCTTTATGACAGGCCCTTTATTAGGGACCGTTGCATACCAATATAATACTTTTCTACCCTTTTATTTGTGTATCTTTT
>NZGX01000046.1 GCA_002691085.1 Rhodospirillaceae bacterium
TACTATAAAAAATAATTATATTCTAAATTTAATCAAATTTTAGAATAATCTTTCCAAAATGCTTTCTTTCTTCCACCATCTTATGCGCCTTTGGCAATTCAGAGGCTAGTATGACACTATCAATTACTGGCTTGAACGAACCCTTATTAAAGCCATCAAGCACATACTTTCTAAAACTACTTAACGTCTCTTGAATGTAATTATCTGCGGTATCAATACTCATGGATAGCAATTGTAGGTTTCTTGACCCTATACCTAAATCAAATTTTACTTCTCTACCACCAGTTGAGCCATACATGATAATTTTACCACCATTTGCCATTGAAGCTATGAGATCATCAGAGGTTTCCGTCCCAATTGTCATGCAACCAATATCAACTCCACGTCTTTTTGTTATATCCATTACACGTTGAAAAACATTTTCATTTTTATAATTAATTACTTGATCTGCCCCCCACTCTTTTGCCTTTAAAAGTTTTGCATCACTACTTGCTGTCCCTATTACAAAACAACCTTGACTTTTTGCAATTTGTAATGCGGCTGATCCAACAGAAGAGGCGATCGCTTCAATAAGTACTTTTGATTTTTCTTTGACTTTTGCTGTCACATACAAGGCATGCCAAGCAGTTAACCAACCTACACCAACAGCAGCGCCATCGCTATAATCCCAATTTTTTGGAAGCGGAAATGCATGATAATCTTTAACAACACATTTTGTAGCATGTGAACCTCTAGCCCTATAAAAAATTCTATCACCAACTTTACAAGTTTTTACATTCGAGCCAATTTTTTCAACTACACCCGCTCCCTCCAAACCAAGAGTTAAAGGCCTCTCTATTCCAGTATACGTTCCAGCTCTCATTCTCGTTTCAGCGAAATTAATACCTGATGCGCAGACATTGACCAATAACTCATCTTTCTCAATAAATGGATCTTCTACTTCTTTCCATTTCATTGCATCAATTCCACCAAAATCTTCAACTCTCCAAGCCCACATACAACCCCCTTTAAATTATCTGATATTTATTTTTAAAGATTAAGTTTCATCTCTATTTCTTCTAACTCCAAGCCAGATGGAAGAGGTTCTAAAACTAAATACATCAAGCCTGCAATTATAAGAGGAATTGCAACAAAATAGGAAAAAGCTATATTCCAACCCAACCAGTTAATCCCATAGGTTAACATTAGAGGGCCACTAGCAATACCTAAATTTACAGCTAGACTTGAACAAACTGATAATCCTGTAGCTCTAATTCTAGTTGGAAAAATTTCTGCTATAAATGCAAATTTTACTGCTGCCGTTCCATAAAAAAACATACTCATGATACCAAATGCAAAGAGCGTATCAAAATATCCTTCTGTAAACCAAATTAGATACATAAAACATATTGAACCAAGAATTGTCCAAATAACAACTGTAGTTCTTCGTGTAAGAATAAATTCGCCAACATATGCAGCTAGTATATAACCTAAAACACCAATTGCATTACCAAAGCCNACTAGAAGGGCTGAGTCACCTATCTTTAAGCCCCTATACTCTGAAAAATATGTTGGAAAAAACATTGCCGAACTTCCGTAAGCAATAACAAATAAATACTGAGCAAGAAAAATTGTAATTGCACGTTTTCTTAATGATGAAGTGAATAAAATCTTAACCTTAGAATATGATGATNAATCTGCCTCTCTAAACTGAGAGGATTTTTGACTATCTTGAATAATAAACCTATTAGTTTCTTTTAAATAGAGTTTTACAACAAATATATAAGGAATAGAAATCAAACCAACTAAAAATAAAGCTCTCCAACCATATTCCTCAAGAAGTGGTGCGGCAAAAATTGCCGCTAAGAACCAGCCTAATGGGTATCCGGTTTGTAGCATTCCGGCAAACAATCCTCGATATTTTGCAGGTGCTTCTTCAGTCACAATTGCACCTGTAATTGGGTAAAGAGAACCTCCTGTTCCGATTGCAAGTCCTCTAAGTATTATCATCAATAAAATTCCCAATGTGAAAGAATGGCCACAAATAATTATGTATTCCTTTCCTTCGGGCACAAAGGCATGAAGAGTGATAAATAAAGATGATAAAAAGATCATTATACTTAACATTTTCTTCCGACCATACCTGTCTACAAGAGTCCCAATATAAACTTGTGTAAATGCTCCTAAGGAATAAGAAATTGCTATGACCCACCCTATAACCTCTAATTCTAAATTGTATTCAGATCTAATTTCAGGAAGAGCATAGGAAAACAAAGCTAAGTCACTTTGGCTAAAAACATATGCAAAAAGACATATAAAGAATGCTTGGGTAGGATATCGTGGTAATTTTTCAAACATACCTTAATCCTGAAAATGAAAATCANAGAAAGTATTTATTTGACTAAAAAATATAAGCCCAAGGAAAAACTAATTCTGAATCAATAGCTGAAAGAGTATGACCTATTGTATTATCATCATCAATAGACTTAACAATTAAGATTGCAAGATCTTCCCTATTAATAACGCCGAAAGCTTTAATGCTTTTGCTGAGATAACCTTTCATAGTTGCTTCTTCAGACCTTAGACCACCAGGCCTAATTATTGTATAGTCTAATAAACTCTCCCTTAGATAATTTTCAGCCTTTGTTTTGAGAGGTAATACATCTTTTAGTGTTCTCTGTACAAGAAAAGGAATAGTATCATAACTATCTCCAGCACCAATTGTGGATACAAGTATTACTCTTGAAACACCTGCATTTTGGGCTGCCTCGAAAATGTTTTTATTTCCCAAGTAGTCAGGCTTTGGGTCACAACTAAAACAACCAATTGTACTCACAACCGCAGTAAAGTTTCCACTAGAAAAAGCTTTATCAACTGAGGCTTTATCAAGTGCATCACCAATAACAATACTAGCACCAACTGATCTTATATTTTCAGCATCTGAGGTAGGCCGAACAACTGCAGTAACTGCACCGCCACTATTTAATATAATTTTTGCGACCTCAAGGCCCGTATTTCTTGTAGCACCAAAAATAATTACATTGTTTTTCCTATCAATTTCAAAGTTATTTGATAGTTCAAACTCTGGATATATCTTTGGTTGAAATGAATATATTATTGCACCAAGAAGAAAAACAAATATAACCCCTAAAATTTTCCATTTCATAATTTAAGTGCCCCTGGATTCATTATTCCTTTTGAGTCAAATAAAGATTTAATTTTTTCTAGTGCATAAAGAGACTCGGGCTTCCTACTTTTATCATATCTATATAGCTTTCCTAATTGCATAGAAACTGCGCCAAGCTCTATAAAAAGCTGAGTAAGTTCGTTTCGCATATCTTGCACAACTTCTCTTCCCTTTCCGTCATTCTTAAAAGATGGAAGGTTTTCTAAATGTTCCTTTCGCATTACAGTATCATACATTTGCAATCGTGAATCAGGCCAAAACCAAACAGGTTCGATTAGAAAACCATAGTTACCAACAGTAACAAGTAGAAATCCGTTTCTTATATTATGTTTTTCTTTGAGCGAATCATATTTATCGTAAATCTTAGTTATCTTATCTAATGCCTCAACAGCTTGAGAGTGAGGAACAATGCAATGAAGTGGTACCCACCTCTCTCCATTTGGGCCCAAAATAGAATCAGGCGGCAAAAATGGTTCAGCATGAACAATCTTGGTAATAGATGCAGGAAGGGGTTTTCCGCCAAACTGCTCAGCCATAACTTTAGCAGTTTTTGTTTTATCTTTTACACCTCCCTTAGTAGAACCCTCTAATGAGAAATGCATTCCGTAAAAAACATCATTCAAGTATCTTCTGCCTGCAAATGCAATCTTTATTCCATCTAAAACACCCAACTCACGTATCACTTTAAATAAAGTTTTTATATCTTTTAAAAAATTACTCTTTCCTTCACTTACTCTTGCTGATTGTTGGTTCTTATCAAAACCCATAGCTTCAGTTGCTAAGCCTTCTCTACTCAATGCAGAAAGAGCATTTGCCATTTCTTCATAACTATCAAAAGCATAGGCTAAATGTGATCTATGTTTTGGACGTTTTATCAGGCGTAATGTTGCTACAGCCTTAATACCTAACGCCCCGGCGTCTGCAAGAAAAGGACCCATAAGATCAGGACCATAGTGCTTCATAAAAGGAAGTCCTTCGTTTTTTGCATGAGCACCTACGGGTAAAATTGTTCCATCTGACAAAACTACATCCATACCAATTACTTGCTCTACAGCTGTTCCATAAAACCCAGAACCAAAGAAAACAGAGTTTTGAGAGAGTGCACCACCCACACATGATTTTTTACCTGATAGAGGCCCCCAATACGGCGTTCTTAAACCTTTCAGCTTTAAATGATCATTTAGCTCTGCCCAAGTACAACCACATTCGACTGTGACATACATATCAGTTTCATTGATCTCTAAAATACTGTTCATCTTTTGCATGTCTACAGTTATTGATTTTTTCCTTGTGTGCAAATAACCATCTGTATAAGACATACCTCCACCGCGAGGAACAATAGCTATACCAAAATCACTACAAAGCTTTGTAGTTTTAGAAATTTGGTCTAAACTTTCTGGAGAAACTGCCACTATTGGAGTTTCAAAACTCCGAAATGTATCTTCAGCATAGAACCTTCTGGCATCTTCGTCTCTTGAAACATTTTCTTTTCCAAGAATAGAAATTAGCTTGTCTATAAAGCCCTCATATTCTTCAAGTGACCATGCTTCCTTAGTAATGCTTGAAGGAATTTTTTCTAAATCATAACCGGGAACTTCATTAGAATGATAATGTTTTTCAAATTGTTCATCTTTAGGCATCAAAAATTATCCCTGTTTTTTTAAATTTTTCTAAATTCTTAAGAGTTAACGTCAATTACTACTCTTCCCCTAATTTTACCATTTACTATATGTTTTGCTATTTCTGGTAATCTATCAAAACTCTCGACAGAAGTCATACCCAAAAGAGTTTTTCTATTAAGATCTACCTCTAACCTTTCCCATGCCTGAGTCCTCCTTTCAGAAGGACATGTATTTGAATTTATACCCAATAAACTTACCCCCCTTAATATAAAGGGTAAAACATTGGTTGGAAGATCTATACCAGCGGCATTACCACATGCTGTAACTACTCCTCCTTCCATAGTTTCAGAAATGATAGTGGAGAGTATTTTTGAGCCAACTGAGTCTACCGCCCCTGCCCATCTAGCTCTCTCAAGCGGCCTTGCATCTCTATTAAAACTATTTCTGTCAATAACCTCTTTAGCACCTAATGACCTTAGATAATCCTCCTCTTCGAGTCTTCCAGTACATGCCGAAACCTCATACCCAAGCTTAGCCAAGATGGCTACAGAGATAGAACCAACTCCTCCACTTGCACCTGTTACTATTATCTTTCCTTTTTCTGGCGTAATACACATATCCTCTAGCGCTAAAATGCAAAGCATTGCAGTATAACCAGCTGTCCCAATTGCCATAACTTCTTCCAAAGAAAAGCTTTCTGGGACTTTGGTTAAATAATCAGGATTAATTCTTTGTTTTTGAGAAAACCCTCCCCACTGAGTTTCTGACAAACCCCAACCATTCACTAAAACTCTATCTCCCTCAGAGAACTTATCAGATTTTGACTCTATAACTGTACCAGATAGGTCGACTCCACCAACCATTGGAAAGTTTCTAACAACCTTCCCTCCTTTACCTGTTAGAGCAAGTCCGTCTTTATAATTCACTGTAGAATAGGCAACATCAATTAAAACGGGATGGTCCGGAAGATCTTCTAAACCAATTAATTCGAATTTTGATTTATAATCACCATTTTCATTTGTAATCATTAAAGCCTTAAATTTCTCTGACATTTTAATTTCCTTGAAAACTATCGAAACTTCTGCACCTAAAATAGCCTAATAAAAAACAAAATTAAACATTTATGAGGTTTATTATTTTTTAGCAACTTTAACAATTTTTTTAGTTAATGAGGGGATTGCTAGCTGGTCAATTTGGCTAGGGTTAACCCAGACAAAGTCTTTAGTTAGGGTTAATTTATCAAATTTATGCTTTGTAACCTTTGAACTAGCAATAACTAGAGAAAGATTAAAATGACTAAACACATGCTTAATATTATCAAGCAAAATTGTCCATTTTGCTATAGGTAATTTTACTGGAGCATAATCTAAAGCTTTATCTAGTTTTTTTATATTTTTTTCCCAAGGAGTAGATGGAATTTCCATCATGCCCCCTAAAAGACCTTTTTCTTTTCTTTTTCGCATCAAAACATAACCATCATTACGGGTAATCCAAAAACATATTCCCTTTCTGTGAGGTTTTGTTTTTTTTGGTTTTTTTACAGGTAAGTTTTGCTGAATACCTGCCTTTCTTGCTTGACAAGCTTCTTCCCATGGACATTCATTACACATGGGATTTCTTGGTAAACAAATTGTTGACCCTAAATCCATAATTGCTTGAGCGTAGTCTCCATACCTCTTCATGGGAGTAATCTCTATAGCCTTTTCTCTTATGTAGCTTTTTGATGATGGCAGAGGTTCAATGATGGCGAAGATTCTTGAAATTACCCTCTCAACATTACCGTCAATTGCAGTAGCCCTCTTATTAAATGCAATAGACAAGATTGCAGCCGCAGTATAGTCACCTATACCTGGAAGTAAAATTAGCTCTTTTTTATGCTCAGGAAATTTTCCTAGATGTTCCTTGCTTATAATTTCTGCGGATTTATGTAAATTTCTTGCCCGAGCATAATAACCAAGCCCCGACCATTCTTTAAGAACATCATCAAGGTTTGCTTTTGATAAATCAAATAATGTTGGCCATCTTATGATAAACCTCTTAAAGTAATCCTTAACCACCGCAACTGTGGTTTGTTGCAGCATAATTTCACTTAACCATACAACATAAGGGTCTGGTTTTTTTCCATTTTTGTACCTCCACGGCAAATCTCTCCCATTATTGTCATACCAATTAAGTAGCTTTTCTGTATCAGGAATTATTGACATATTTAAAATTTGATAGCTTTATTTTGATAATATTTTTATTTACACTAAAGATTGCTTTGACGGTATTTTTTCTTAATTTCACCTATAATTATAGTCTTTATGCATTCAAAAAGGTCAAGAAATCATAGTTTTTTCTCTATTGATGAAATTGCGAATAAACTAATTAAACCCAAAATAAGCAAAAATAAGCTTATAAACAGGGAATTGGCTAAGTTTTGGCCAGAGATTGTAGGAAAAGAAATATCAAATCAATCAATCCCCGAAAAACTTGTTATTAATAGAAGAAATAATGAGGGGATATTGTATCTAAGGGTAAATAGCGGTGCATCGGCAGTATTAATACAACCATGTACAAATCTAATCTTAGACAAAGTAAATGCTTTTCTAGGAAAAGAAAAAGTGAAATATTTAAAAGTAATTTTAGGAAATAAAACAAAACTTGACGAAAAAAATTACCCTTAATAAGTTGAATAATTAAAATATTAAATTAAGAAAGTGCATAGATAGCCTTGCACAAAGTATAATCAAAAATTAATATATTTTTTCAGTAACACTCAAATCAAGGAATAAATTTTGGAAAACTTACAAAAAATTATTTTATTAGCAATAATAACCTCAATTTTACAGTTTACTCCAGAAACTTCATTAATTTCACAAGAGATATCTGGAGAAACGAGAGAAGATAATAAAGAGGGCGAAGAACTAGCTTATAAAGAAATAATATATGGTGACATAAATGCGCCTGTAACAATTTTTGAGTATGCTTCACTAACATGTAATCATTGTGCAACTTTTCATACTACCGTACTTCCCAAATTAAAAACTAACTATATAGATAAATCCCTAGTAAAACTTGTTTATAGGGACTATCCGCTGGATGGGCTTGCAATGGCTGGAGCAATGTTGGCTAGATGTGCGCCAAAGGGGAGAGGTAAGGCTATGTTAAACTTACTATTTTCCCAACAAATGAAATGGGTTACGTCCAATAACCCTATTGAACCTCTGAAAAAATATTCAAAATTTGCTGGTATGAACGAAAAACAAGTAGACACTTGTTTAAAAAATGAAGAAATGCTTAATTCAGTAAGAAATGAGCAAGAAAAAGCAAATAATTTATACAAAATAAAATCAACACCTACATTTTTCATAGATGGAGTCAAAATTGAGGGTAATATGGGCTTTGAATATATGTCTAAAATTATAGATGAGAAATTATCTAAAAATTAATATAAAGTTACCTTTAGATGAAAATATTCGTTCACTATATAATTACCCCTTGGAGAAAATTATTTGGCAAAAGTTGACAAGCTACGATTAGCAGGCTTTAAGTCTTTCACAGATCAAACTGATTTAGATATAGGCCCTGGTGTCACTGGAATTGTGGGCCCTAACGGATGTGGTAAGTCCAATCTAGTTGATGCATTCAAATGGGTGATGGGAGAATCATCAGCAAAACAGATGCGCGGCGACGAAATGGATGAAATAATCTTTGGAGGAACAACTAACCGTCCCGCTCGTAATTTAGCAGAGGTAAGCTTAGTCCTTGATAATAATTCAAGATCAGTAAACGACATGTTTAATGATACAAATGAATTAGAAATAACCAGGAGAATTGAGAGGGGAAAAGGGTCTGTTTATAACGTAAATGGAAGAGAGGTAAGAGCTAAAGACATTCAACTTCTTTTTGCCGATCTTGGATCAGGTGCAAAGTCTACAGCTCTTGTAAGTCAAGGTAAGATTGGAAGCTTAATAAATTCTAAACCCACTGAAAGAAGGCACCTCCTAGAAGAAGCAGCAAACATCACTGGGCTCCATAATCGTCGTCATGAAGCTGAGCTAAAAATTAAAGCAACTGAAGGTAATTTGGAAAGACTTAATGATGTGATAGAAGCACTGGAGGGTCAATTAAAGAACCTAAAGAAACAAGCACGGCAAGCAGGCAGATATAAAACTATATCTTCATCTATTCGTTCAGCACAAGCTTTGGTATTCCTAATTCAACATGCAGGTGAAATAACTAAATTAGTGAATAATACCTCGGAATTGTCACACATAAAAAAAGACTTAGAAAAAAAAATGCAAGCAGTTTCATCTGCCTCAAACATTCATGTAGATGCTGAAAAAAATCTTTCCCCACTTCGTCAACAAGAAGTAGAAAAGAATGCTAAAGTACAAAGATTACAACTTGGCATTAAGCAACTAGATGATGAGGTTAAAAGAATTGAGAATAGTAAGTACCAGTCACTAAAGAGATTAGATGATATCAATGAGGATATATCTAGAGAGAACAATAACATTAAAGATGCTCAAAATAGTATCCGAAAAATAAACGCTTCTCTTACTGAATTAAAATCTTTAATGGAAAAACAAGCTGACTCATTATCAGAATCGTCCAGGAATCTAGATTTAATAACGAAGACTGTAACAGAATTAGAAAATGCTCAAACTGTAGCTTTAGATAAAGATAATGACCTTAGAGAAAAATTACAAAAAAAGAGAGAATATACAACTAAAATTGAAACTGAAATCTCTACTTTAAAAAATTTGCTTGAAGAAAACCAGGTGATCAATGAATGGGAACCTGTTATTGAAAAAATAAATATAGAAACAGGTTACGAGTTAGCGCTAGAAGCTGCATTTAGTGAGGAGTTATATAGTTCAACTGATATTCAGAATCCAATTCATTGGTCAGATAATCCTGATATTAGAACCTTACAAGAGCTCCCTCATGGTTGTACTCCTCTATCGAGCTTTGTCAGTGTACCGGATAAACTCAAGAGAAGACTCTCACAAGTTGGATATATAAATGATGATAATTTAGGGGATACCCTCCAAGCTTCACTTAAACCCGGACAAAGAATAGTTAACAGTGAAGGTTTCTTATGGAGATGGGATGGATTTACAAAAAAAGTTAGAACTGAGAGTAATGCAACAAAGAATATTAAGTACAAGAACCGTCTAAGCAAACTTTATGAAATGCATAATGATAGTAAAAAAAATGAAAAATCCTTTATAGAGCAAAATACACCAAAAGAAGCATATGAGGATATAAGTGAAAAATTAAATAATAATAGGAAGATACTAATTGAGGCAAAAACTGCTTTTGAGAATTACCATAATGTTAATGAAGATAGAAAAAGTCGAATTAATTCATTTGAAGAGGATCAAACATCTTGGGGTTACAGACTAGAAAGCAGCAATACACAACTAAGACTTCTAGAAAGTAGGAAAGTGTCTGCATTACAAGAAATTGAGGAACTATCAGCTCAACCAAAAATTATTGAAAACAAGAGATCCAAATTAATGGATGAATTAAAAGCTTCTGAAGCAGAAAAATCTGATGCAACAGACAATCTTGTTGAAGCAGAAAAAATTCTTCATGAAGCAACAAAGAATCTAAGAAAAGCCGATCAAGAAGCATCCACTTCAAGAGAGGCTCAAGTTAGGTCTGAAGCAAATATAGATCAAATAAATCAAAATATTCAAAACTTAGAAAAAACTATTAATGACGTAATTAAATGCACACCTGGAGATTTGAGACAAAATACTCGTCTTAAACAAGATGAAGAACTACCTGATCTAGAAAAAGCAGAAAAATCACTACAAAGGCTTAATAACGAGAGAGAAAATATCGGAGCAGTAAATCTCCGAGCTGAACAAGAATACACAGAACTAGATCAAGAGATTAGTAATCTTATAAATGAGAGAGAAGACCTCAATAAAGCAATTTTAAAACTTCGAGCTGGAATAACAAAACTAAATAAAGAGGGGCGGCAAAGACTTCTGCAATCATTCGAGTTAGTAAATAAAAACTTTAAAGAATTGTTTAGGAACTTATTTGGGGGAGGAAAAGCTGAATTATCAATGAGTGGTGATAGCGATCCACTTGAGGCAGGATTAGAAATTTATGCCAGTCCTCCAGGAAAAAAACTTCAGAACCTAGCTTTACTCTCAGGCGGTGAACAGGCACTAACAACTGTTGCATTATTATTTGCTGTTTTTAACGTAAACCCAGCACCCTTATGCATTTTGGATGAGGTAGATGCG
Source organism: Rhodospirillaceae bacterium (assembly GCA_002691085.1). Classification (GTDB taxonomy): domain Bacteria; phylum Pseudomonadota; class Alphaproteobacteria; order Rhodospirillales; family Rhodospirillaceae. The sequence goes on from NZGX01000046.1 coordinate 11,040, forward strand.
CCGCTAGATGACACAAATGTGGATAGGTTTTGTAATTTAATCTCTCGAATTTCTCAATCAACGGGAACCAAAATAATTATTGTAACTCATCATAGAATGACAATGGCCAGAGTAGATAGGCTTTTTGGCGTTACTATGGCAGAAAAAGGGGTTTCAAAACTCGTTTCCGTTAACTTAACTGAAGCAGAAAAACTAAGAGATATTGCTTAATTCAATTAAATATATTTATTTTATTGCATAATTATAATTTAATTTATGTTTAGAAAATATAAAACTTTTCCTGCTTGACAGCAGATCTCCCCATTCTTATTGTTCGCCACAAATAGTAGATGTTAACCTTAGTGGAAAAGATATCTATGACAAGTAAACTTCCTAATGATTTAAGAAATTTACAAGATAAATTGGAAAAAATAGAGATAGATGCAAGTGATAAAAATAACTCTGAAATACAAAAAAATATGGGTTATGGATTGCGCGTAGGTATAGAATTGGTTGTTGCAGTTGGGATGGGTGTATTAATTGGTATTTTCTTTGACAAAATATTTAATACTAGCCCAATTTTAATGATTTTTTTCCTGTTTTTAGGTTTTGCCGCTGGTATTAACAATATTATGAAACAATTAAATTCATTAAATAAAGATAGAAAAGGTTAGAAAATATGGCATCAAGTGTACATGGTCCAATGGAACAATTCGAAATTAAACCTTTAATTGACCTGAACTTAGCTGGTTATGATATCTCTTTCACAAATTCATCTTTATTTATGACTCTTTCAGTGCTTATAGCTTTTACTTTTTATTGGTTTGCAACAAGGAAATCTGCTCTTGTCCCAGGAAGGCTTCAATTAATTGGAGAGTTAATATTTGACTTTACACTTTCAATGATTAAAGAAAATGTTGGAAAAGAAGGAATTAAATATTTCCCTTTTATTTTTACACTTTTCTTATTCATATTGCTTGGAAATGTACTTGGATTACTACCATATAGCTTTACTTTCACCTCACATATCATTGTAAATGCTGGTATAGCTGTTTTTATTTTTATTGGAGTTACAATAATCGGCTTTTCCAGGCATGGCTTTCATTATCTTCGATTATTTTGCCCTGAAGGAACTCCAATCCCAGTAGCAATAGTACTAGTCCCTATTGAGATAATGTCTTATTTTATTAGACCAATAAGCCTAAGTCTAAGATTATTTGCAAATATGCTTGCGGGCCATGTACTACTCAAGGTTTTAGCAGGCTTTGTTATTTCATTAGGTTTTATTGGAATTATACCTTTTCTTGCAGTTTCTGCTGTTACACTTCTTGAAATAATGGTAGCACTTATTCAAGCTTACGTATTTGCTTTACTAACTACAATTTATCTCAATGATGCAGTAAATATGCATTGAATTACATAATTTAAATTAAATATAAAGATCAATTAAACTTTTGAAAGGATATAAAAATGGAAATTGAAGCTGCTAAAATGATTGGTGCAGGACTTGCCGCAATTGCGTTATAGGTGGTGGTGTTGGGGTTGGAATAGTCTTTGGAAATTATATGACTGCTGCATCTCGGAACCCTTCTTTGAAAGATGAACTACGTACATATGCATTCTTAGGCTTTGCACTTTCAGAAGCTACCGCCTTATTTGCTTTAGTGATAGCGCTAATTGTACTTTTCACCTAATTTTTATAAAAATAGATTCTTATGCCCCAATTTGACCCCACGACTTTTTCTTCGCAAATCTTTTGGCTGATAATAACCTTCTCAACTCTATATTTGATAGTTTGGAAATTTATTATACCAAAAGTAAATAATATACTTGAAAAAAGAGAAAGTGTAATAGCCCACGACCTTGATAGGGCAAAAGAATTAAGATCTGAAGCAGAAAAGATCTTAACTGATTATGAGGTCTCAATTTCTAGCGCGTTTGAAAAAAAAGAAAACGAAATCAAAAAAATAATAGATAGCTGCAAGGAAGAAGCTGAGATAAAAAATAAAGAATTAAATAAAGAACTTGACGAAAAGATTCTTAGTGCTGAGAAAAGAATATTGTTGGCGAAAACCGAGGCAATTAAAGATATTAATACTGTAGCAGTAGAAATTGCTGACGTCACTTCAACCTCATTAACTGGAATAAATTTTGACAAAAGCACTATAGAAAATTTAGTTGAAAATATTACTAAGGGGAACAAATGATTTTTTCAGATCCTTCTTTTTGGGTTGGACTAGCTTTTATAATTGTAATTTCTTTTCTTATGAAGAAATCTTGGTCTTCGATCGAGCATGGCCTAGATAGTAGAAGTAAAAAAATAAAAGAAAGAATAAATGAAGCAAAAGAATTAAGAGAAGAGGCACAATATTTACTTTCCGAATATAAAAGGAAACAACTGAATGCTCAAGCTGAGATAAGGACAATATCTGAAGAAACGGATAAAGAAATCAAGCAAATAAGAAAAAAAGCTAAAGATATTCTTGAGGTACATTTTGAAAGAAAAAAATTACAAGCCTCAGAGAGAATCCAGCAAAGTGAAAAGCAAGCAGTTGAGTTAATAAGGCAAAGATCAATAAATATTGCCCTTTTAGCCACAGAAAGGTTAATTAAAGAAAATCTAACTTCTGAACAAAAACATAAACTAATAAATGATTCAATTAATGACTTACCAGGTGCACTTAATAAAAGCTACCAATAAATAATTTCTACTCTGCAGCCTTTAAAACTGGATTAGGTGTCCATCTCAATATTGGCTTTCTAGCCGCAAGTGTCTCATCCAGCCTTAGTCTCGGAGCATTCACAGGTGAATTTTCAAAAAACTCAGGTGTTTCTTTTTTCATTGCCTTTTTAGCCAATTTTATTACTGCATCAATCAATTCATCAAGTGATTGTCTGCTCTCAGTTTCTGTAGGTTCAAATAATAAAGCACCCTCAACTACAAGCGGGAAATACATGGTTGGTGGATGAAAACCCGAGTCAATCATTGCTTTCGCAAAATCAATCGTTCTTGTGCCAGTTCCATCAAGAAAACTTCCGTCAAAAAGTACTTCATGCATGCATGTACCATTATGAAATGGGGTTAGATATTTTGAAAGTCTCACTCGCAAATAATTTGCATTAAGAACAGCATCTCCAGAAACCTGAGATAAACCATCTGCTCCTAAACTCATGATATAAGATAAGGCCCTAACAAAGACTCCAAACTGTCCATGAAAACCCTTCATCCTCCCTATACTAAATTCTGATTGATTTGAACCAGAATGCTCAACCATAAATAAATTTTTATTTTTCTTAACTACAAATGGAACCGGCGCAAATGGAGCAAGGGATTCAGATAAAACAGTTGGCCCTGCTCCAGGACCTCCGCCTCCATGTGGTGTTGAAAAAGTCTTATGCAAGTTAATATGCATTGCATCCACACCAAGTTGCTTAAGGGTTAAGCGTCCAACAATTGCATTAAAATTTGCACCATCCATGTAAAAATATGCACCAGCGTTATGAACAGCATCTGAAATTCTCAGTGCATCTGTCTCAAAAAGACCACAGGTATTTGGGTTTGTTATCATCACTGCGGCAATGTCATCACCCAGTCTATTATTCAATGCATCTAAGTCAACTCTCCCTTTACTATTGCAAGGTATTGACTCTACAGAATACCCACAAAGAGATGCAGATGCAGGATTTGTTCCGTGAGCAGACTCTGGAACTAGGACGACTTTTCTCTCATTCTCACCATTATGTTCATGTGCAGCTCTTATACACATTAATCCACACAATTCTCCATGTGCACCTGCTGCAGGAGACATTGCAACAGCTGGTAAACCAGTTAAATCTATCAACCAATCAGATAATAAATTTATAGCCTTGTAGGCTCCCTGTATTGTTTTTTCAGGCTGAAAGGGGTGAATGTCCATAAACCCTTTAAGCCTAACCATTTTTTCATTCAACCTTGGATTATGCTTCATTGTGCATGAACCTAGAGGATAAAGACCTGTATCTATTGAGTAATTTTGCCTAGATAATCTTGTATAGTGCCTTACCACCTCAGGCTCAGATAAACTTGACAAACCTATAGGGTTAGATCTTTTTATACCGCCCAGGTTCTCAGATTCCCCAAGAGGAGAATCAAAATCAACTGCGCTGTTATCAGAAACAGGGTATTCGAAAATTAAAGGTTCTTCGTGAAGAAAATTGTTTTTCATATCTATAGTACCTTATTTAGTGCATCAATAAATGAATCTAGGTGACTTTTGGTATTCATCTCAGTTGCAGTAACTAACATTAAATTACTTAAATGAGGATGCTCTGGATAAAACCTTGAGACAGGTATACCAGCTAAAATGTTTAAATCCGTAAGTTCATCAATTACACTCCCTGCTGACCTTGGTAACTCGACGACAAATTCATTAAAGAAACTAGAATTTATAACTTTTATTTTAGGAATATTGTTCAACCTTATTGATAGTTCTACAGCATTTTTATGATTTATATTGGCTAGTTCTAGGAAACCACTTTCTCCTAAAAGTGTAAGATGAACACTAAAAGCTAGAGCAATAAGACCCGAGTTTGTACAAATGTTAGATGTGGCTTTTTCTCTTCGGATATGCTGTTCCCTGGTAGACATGGTTAAAACAAATCCCCTCTTTCCATCTTTATCAAGTGTTTGACCACAAAGTCTTCCTGGCATTTGACGTACATATTTTTGTAATGATGCAAAAAAACCTAGGCCTGGACCTCCAAAATTTGATGGCCCCGCAAGCGATTGTCCCTCACCCACAACTATATCTGCTCCCATTTCACCCGGTGACTTAATCAGTCCAAGAGAGACAGGTTCTGTGACAACAACGATAAGAAGTACACCCTTATAACGACATTCATTTGCTATAGACGTGTAGTCTTGAATATTACCAAAAAAACTAGGATTCTGAATTACTAAGCATGATAGGTTAGTATCTATTTGATTTAAAAGGTCCTCTTTACCAGATACGTAAGGATCTAGAACTTTAAAATCAAAACCTAAGTGTTTTAATTGTGTTTTAGAGACATCAATATAATGAGGATGAAGACCACCAGATATTAAGACTTTTGATCTCTTATTTATCCTTGACGCCATAGAAATTGCTTCTGCACAGGCAGTAGCACCATCATACATTGAAGCATTAGCAATTTCCATCCCAGTAATTAAAGCAACTTGAGTTTGAAATTCAAATATAACCTGCAAGGTACCTTGGCTTATTTCTGGTTGGTATGGAGTATATGAAGTTAAAAACTCCCCCCTTTGAATAATGTAGTCAAGCGATGCAGGTGAATAATGACAATAGTTTCCTGCACCCAAAAAAGATGGTACCTGAGTATACGGTAAGTTTTCATTTGCAATTTGAGATAATTCTCTATCTACCTGAAGTTCACTTTTGTGTTTAGGAAGGTTTTGTGGTACCTCCGACTTAGGGAGTTCATCAAATAAATTATCAATAGATTCTATTCCAATTGTATTAAGCATTGATTCTCTATCTTTATTACTTAGGGGTAAATATCTCATCCACAATACCTTTCTATTCTGTAATTTTTTTTATATATTCTTCGTACTCACTGTGACTCAGTAAAGAATTTAATTCCTGTGACTCAATCTCAGAAATTTTAAATAGCCAACCATCACCTTCAGGATTTAAATTTACTAAATCAGGACTACCCTCAACCGCATCATTACAAGTGATTACTTTTCCAGAAATTGGAGCATAAATTTCACTTGCAGCTTTTACTGATTCAATTACAGAAATTTCATCTCCTTGAGAATACACACTACCTAGACTAGGAAACTCAATAAAAACGATATCACCCAACTGCTTTTGTGCAAAATCTGTTATACCCACTGTTGCTGTGTCATCCCTAACGGTAACCCACTCATGTTCTTTCGTGTAAAAATATCCTTCCATATATTAACCTCCCCTATAGTATTTATTAGAGACAAATGGAAGTTGAACAACCTCAGCTTCAACATTTTTGTCTCTTATCTCAACAAATAGCTTTGAATTTGGATTTGAAAATTCATTTGCAATTAATGCAACTGCAATCGAACAACCAATTGAAGGACTATAAGCGCCAGAAGTTATTTTCCCAATTTCCAAACCATCTAATGATTTCACTGCCATCCCTGGACGTGCAATTGATTTTCCAAGCAACCTTAATCCAGTTCTGAATTTAGATGGCTTAGTTTTTAACTCATTTATAATTCGTGAACTGCCAAGAAAATTACCTTCTTTGATCCTTTTTTTACTCAAAGACCAAGATAAGTTTGCTTCTACAGGTGATGTATCATCATTTATATCATTACCATATAAACATAGACCTGCTTCAAGCCTTAATGTATCACGCGCACCTAGCCCAATAGGCAAAGTTTCTTTATATTCTAATATTTTCTCAGCTAATTGCTTAACGTAATTATTTTCTATGGAAATCTCAAAACCATCCTCACCTGTATAACCACATCTTGAAATAATAATCTCCTTATCATCTAAAGTATCTTTTTGACATTTCATAAAGGCCATTTTGGTAACTTGTGGGATTATTCTTTTCAAAACATTGGAAGATTCAGGGCCTTGGAGTGAAATAAGTGAAAGGTCGGGTCTCTCTCTTAATGTAGTGCCAGGGTTGAGGTGAGACCTTATAAATTGATAATCTTTATCCTTACAAGATGCGTTTACTATAATTCTATATAAAGGCTGGCCATTGGTAATCTTTAAAAGAGAAATCATAAGATCATCAACGATGCCTCCATTATCATTCAGGATTTGGGAATATCTTATTTGACCTATATTTAGACTTCTAAGATCAATTGGAATAATTCTCTCTAATGCAGAAATTATATCACCCCCGTAGAGGTCTGCTTGACCCATGTGAGATACATCAAAAAGCCCACAAGAACTTCGGGTGTGAAAATGTTCACTTATAATAGAAGTTTCATACTTCAAAGGCATTGAGTAGTTTGCAAAGGGAACAAGTTGAGCCATTAAACTTTTGTGTAAAGGCAACAATGATGTAGCTTTTAGTTTATATGACTCTCGAGGGTCTCCCAAGTGAAACTCCATTTTAGACAATTAAAAAGGTATCCGAAAGGAATGCTATTCCTTACAGACGCCCTCCTCTGTCTAAAACCTGAGAGTTTGACCGGTGATATCTTACCAGCTTTCCCCTTCGGTGAAATACCCGTTTATAATGGGTAATTACTTTCCAGAGTCCCTTACCTTAGCGGTCCTGGTGCCTGAGAGATTCCGAGGGTAGTTGCTCCTTCGGCGTCTTATTTTAACTTAAAGACTCTTCCACTAAAGACTAACGGATATAAATTCAATAAACCAGTTCATATAAAAAGGTCAATAAATAAATTTATTTATTTTTGTAAGTTATATTTTAACTGATTATTATTTAACTGGAAACCAACATAAATATCATATGCCGCCGCTGTCATTTTATCATCCAGGGGTATGAAAACCTTAATATTCTTCTCGCTAAGAGTTAAGGTTTCTGGGTGAGAATCCCTTATTAAATGTTTTTTTACAAATACTTGTTTAGCCTCGTTACTCGGATAAAAACGTGGAATAGATACGAAATAATATAAATCCACTTCCCTGGAATCTTCTAGAGAGCCTTTAGTAAATAAGAAATCCACATCCATTTCAACCTCAACGCCTTTCTTATCAAACTGACAAGTCCCGTTAAATGAATATATTTCTGCCTTATAGGACAAAACATCAGGGCTTTTAAGAGATTTAGACTGAACAAATTGTGACAAGCTTGCCGTATTTGTATCGATTCGGATAACAGGACATGGAGGAATTGGTCCTATAGCACATCCTGTAAAGATAAAAATTGAAACAAATAGAAAAAAAGCTTTTGATATTATATATTGGTACATAAGTTCATTAACCTGCATAATCTAATTATCCACAATTATAAGTTTAAATCTTTATTTTTTTTAATATTATTCATAATAAAATTACACTTAAAAGAGAATAAACAAAATGAATAAACAAAATATATCTATACTACTTGCAAAACCTAGAGGCTTTTGCGCGGGAGTAGATAGGGCTATTACAGTTGTAGAAAAAGCTATCCAAAAGTATGGTCCTCCCATATATGTGAGACATGAGATAGTTCATAATGAACACGTTGTCAAAGAACTTGAAAAGAAAGGAGCTATTTTTGTTGAAGAGTTATCAAATATACCAACCGGCAAACCAGTAATCTTCTCAGCTCATGGAGTTCCAAAAAAAGTCCCTGAAGAAGCTAAAAAACTAGATCTTTCTTATATAGATGCTACATGTCCCCTTGTTTCAAAGGTTCACACTGAAGCAGTTAGACATTATAAAAAAGGTAGAAAAATTATTTTAATAGGCCACTCAGGACACCCAGAAGTAATAGGGACTATGGGACAAGTACCTGATAGCTCGATAATATTAATACAAAATGTTCAAGAGGCAAAAAACCTTAAATTAAGAGGAAATGAAGAATTGGCATACGTAACTCAAACAACTTTATCCTTGGACGAGACATCTGAAATTATAAATACTTTAAAAATTAAGTACCCAGAAATTATTGGACCATCTAAAAAAGATATTTGCTATGCTACAACAAACCGTCAAGAAGCAGTGAAACTAATTGCAAAGAAATGTGACTCACTAATTATTCTTGGCTCATCAAATTCTTCTAATGCAAAAAGACTAGTGGAAGTTGGCATAAAAGAAGGTTGTAAAAATTCTTTTTTAGTTAATAACAAGGATAATATCCCTTGGTCTAAATTAAAAAATATGAAAACACTTGGATTATCCTCAGGTGCATCTTCACCTGAGATACTTGTTGAAGAAGTCATTGATGATATGACAAAAAGGTATAATGTGAATCTTGAAGAGATAATTGTTGCGAATGAATCAATAACATTTAATCTGCCAAGAAATTTCTAAATGAAAGAAGAACCCAAGAAAGTTGAAATATACACAGATGGGGCATGTATTGGAAACCCTGGACCAGGGGGCTGGGGTGCTATAATAATCAACGAAAATGGAGAAAGAGAAATATCTGGGAATTCAAGCTCCTCAACCAATAACAGAATGGAACTTGAAGCAGTTATACAAGGTCTAAAAGAAATTGAGCAAGGCTCAATAATTACTGTTTATACCGACAGTCAGTATGTTCAAAAAGGCATTACCGAATGGATATTTAACTGGAAAAAAAATTCATGGAAAACTTCTGCAAAAAAACCTGTTAAGAATTCTGACTTATGGATACTCCTAGACCAACTTAATGAGATACATGAAATTTCTTGGAGATGGGTTAAAGCGCACGCTGGAAATTTTAATAATGAGAGAGCAGATAGGCTTGCAAGAACACAAGCAGAGAGTATATGACTAAAGCTTTAGAGAAAAGAAAAATAGACTCAAGATTCTTAACGGGAAAAATGCTTATTGCGTCTCCTTCAATGTTAGACCAAAGATTTGATAAAAGTGTAATATACGTTTGTGAACATTCTTCAAATGGTGCAATGGGAATCATAATTAACCAACCTATAAAAGAGATTCAGTTAACTCAGATATTTTCTCAAATGAATATAAAATCCATTGATAAAGAATTTAATAGAGACGTTTACTTTGGCGGCCCAGTAGAAACATCTAGAGGCTTTATTCTTCATTCTTCCGATTACCAGGTCCCTGAAACTATTCACCTTGATAATCAGGTTTCACTTAGCTCATCAACAGAAATTCTTCAATCTATTGCAAAAGGGGTGGGGCCAGAAAACTATTTTATGGCTTTTGGCTATGCTGGATGGTCAAGCGGGCAACTAGACCAAGAAATTAAAGAAAATTCTTGGCTTCACACGGAAGCAGATAATAGAATTCTCTGGCATTATGAAAACAAAGAAAAGTGGAACAAAGCCTTATATAAAATTGGAGTAAAACCGGGTTCATTTATAAATGAATCAGGAACAGCCTAAAGAGTTTACTGAGCCGACCACCCTCCATCAACCTTAATACTTGTTCCTGTTATCATATTTGAAGCTTTTGAGGCTAAAAATAAAACCGCCCAAGAGACATCATCAACAGATGCAAGAGTACCTTTTGGTATCCTATTCAATACACTATCCTTAAATTCAACATCTTCAAAGAAAGGCCTAGTCATTTCTGTTTCTATAAATGTTGGACTAACTGAGTTTACTCTAATTTTTTTACCAGCTAATTCAATAGCTAGAGATTTAGTAAACCCTTCAATCGCATGCTTAGATGAACAATAAACTGTCCTATTTTTATCCCCAACATGCCCCATCTGAGAAGAAATATTTATTATTGTTCCTTCTAAATCTTGAAGAATTAACTTTTTTACAATCAATCTAGTTAAAAAATATACAGACTTTAGGTTTAAATTTATTATTTTGTCAAAAACATCCTCTGTAACCTCATTTATAGGCATGGGTAAGTTTGTTCCTGCATTGTTAACCAGAATATTTGGCGTAGGAAAATCACTCAAAAATTTTTCGTATTTATTGAAATTATTTAAATCACATTCTATTGAGTATACCTTTTTTCCATAAGAAGTTAATTCCTTGTACTTTTTGTCTGAAACTCCAGTTCTTGAAATAATAATTATATCTGCACCAGAGTCAGCAAGTAAATTTGCACAAGCATAACCAATTCCTTTATTACCCCCTGTAATTAAAGCAGTTTGCCCAGATAAGTTCATAAGGTTAGGTCTATTAGTCATACATTTACTACCTCTTCATATGCTGTAATTTAAACTTTTTTATTTTCATTAGAAAATTATCCCTCCACCTTTGTTTATTCTTAAGCTTATTTTTTGGTAAAGCAGCCCTTCTCTCTCTTTCAACCTTTTGGATAATTTCCTGATCCCACTGAAGAGGTTTATCTCTTGATTTAGCAATCGAGAAATAAAGATCACCTAATCTGTTTGCATAATCTGATATTCCCTCTGGTGCATTAAGATCAATTGTCTCAAATGGCCCCATAAAACTCCACCTCATACCAAGCCCCTCAGAGATTGTCTTATCAATATCATCTAGAGATGCATAACCATCTCTATATAAAGCCCATGCCTCGTTAAGAAGTGCACCCTGCAACCTATTAAGAATAAACCCATCAATCTCTTTATTTATTCTAATTGGTTTCTGTCCAACTTCATTCATAAGATTATAAGTAAAGTCAATTGACTCCTCAGAAGTCCATAAAGATGGAACAATCTCGACAAGAGGAATCAAATAGGGAGGGTTAACAGGATGAGCCACTATGAAACGATTTTTATAATACACATCCCTAGAAAAATTAGATGCAGTAATACCTGATGAAGAACTTGCTATAACAATATCTGGAGTTACAATTTTATCCAAATGATTCATAAGCTCAGTCTTTAATTTTACCTCTTCAAAAATACTTTCTTGAACATAAGAAACTCCCAGAACAGTTTCTTCTAAAGAGCTAGATACTTTTATTTTATCAATTATGTTACTACCTTCTTTAATAAGCCCATTAGACTCCAAGTCTACCAGGCAATCTTCAACTGTCTTGATAAACGTTGACCTTTTACTCTTGTCTTCATCAAAAACATTAACTGAATATCCAGATCTAGCAAAAACAATTGCCCATCCTGATCCTACAAAACCCGCACCAATTAATGCAACTTTAGAAAACATAAGCTTAAAACCTCATCTATTGGAATAACGTTTTACTCTTAAATCACACTGTTTCTTATGACCAAAAAATTTTTCAATCTCACATAACCTTGAGCCATAAGAGCCAATTATTTTAGATGCCTCTTCAGTACACCTCTGGTAGGTACACGTTTTGATAAATTTACCAACCCAGAGACCGCCAGTAAATCTGGCAGACTTATTAGTTGGCAATGTGTGATTTGTTCCTATTACCTTATCTCCATATGCAACATTTGTTTCCTTACCTAAGAAAAGGGCACCATAATTTCTAAGGTTTTCTAACCACCAATCCAAATCATCTGCAAACACCTGAACGTGTTCTGAGGCTATACCGTTTGCGTGAGAAAGCATCTCATCATTATCACTACATAGGATTATTTCACCGTATTTAGACCATGCTTCTCCAGCAATTTCAGCTGTTTCTAAAATTTTAAGCTGCTTCTCAATTTCTAAAACTGTCTCGCTAATTACCCTTTGAGAGGTTGTTATAAGAATTGCAGGAGATGTAGGGCCGTGCTCTGCTTGCCCCAAGAGATCAGTAGCTACCATCTCACCATCTGCGGTATCATCTGCAATGATTAATACCTCTGTTGGGCCAGCCAAAAGATCTATCCCTACCCTTCCATAAAGCTGCCTTTTTGCCTCAGCAACATAAGCATTGCCTGGTCCAACTATCATATCAACTTTCTGTATCTCTTTAGTGCCTAGCGCCATACCTGCGATAGCCTGAACACCGCCTATGAGGTATATCTCATCAACACCAGCAAAATGCATTGCTGCAATAGTGGCTGGATGGGGGTCTAGTCCATCTTGAGGGGGCGTTGAAGCGATAACTCTTCTACATCCAGCAACACGAGCTGTAATTATACTCATGTGAGCTGAAGCAACCATTGGATATCTCCCACCTGGTACATAACAACCGACGCTATCAATGGGTATATTTTTATGACCTAAAACAACCCCAGGAAAGGTCTCGACTTCAGTATCAGATATGCTCTTCATTTGAATTTCAGCAAAATTTCTAATCTGATCTTGAGCAAACTTAATATCTTTAAGAGTCTGCTCCTGGAGGCTATCAACACATTTAGCTATATCACTATCAGACATTCTAAAACTTGTACCTGTAAAATTATCAAATTTTTTTGCATACTTAATTAAAGCATGGTCTCCATTATTAGAGATATCATCTATAATGCCTGCAACTGTTTGGATTACATCCACTAAATTATTTGAACTAGTACTATTATTTATATCATTTGCTCTTTTTATATATTCAACCATACTGCCTCTGAATTATGATTTATAATTAACTTATTTTTATAAAATATTAACAGAAAATAGAATCAGCTATTTCAGAATAACCGGGAATATTACCAGAATCACCAACCACAGAAAGTGTAGGCTTTGAAGAAAAGACTTTTTGCGAAGCTCGCTCAATACTTTTTATACAAACATCATCTATCTTTGATAAGATTTCTTTATTTTCTAATAATTTTCCAAATAAAAGTACTTGCCTTGCATAATGAATACATCGCCCATCCACACTCTCTAGACTCATTAATAAAGAAGACTTTAATTGCGCCTTTGCCCTCTTAATTTCTTCTAATTTTAAATTAGAGGAAATAGCGCTAATTTCTTTACACAAAATTTTGATTAATTGATTAGAATTATCAGGAGTAGTCCCAGCATAAACTGATAAGAGTGATGAGTTGTCTTGTGCTGAAACTGAAGAGAAAACAGAGTAAGCTAGAGCATGCCTCTCTCTTACCTCCTGAAAAAGACGAGATGACATTCCCTCTCCAAGAATTACTGACAGTGCTGCTAAAGAATAAAAATCTGGGTGATGAACATTATAGCCATTAAAACCCAGAGCTATTTGTAACTGTTCAATTTTTTTTGAAACTCTATTATTGCCTCCTATATATTCAACTGGGGCAACTTCAACACTTTTTCCTAATTTAGTTTCATGAAAGTATGACTCAAGCAGGTCAATAAAATCATCTTTTTCAAAGTTTCCTGAACAAGAAATAATAGTATTAGAAGAAACATAAAATATTTCTAAATATTTCTTAAGGTCATGAACTTTAATTGACCTAACAGAATCTAAAGTTCCAAGAATAGGGTATCCTATCGCTTGGTTTGGGTAAGCAGTTGATTGAAGGTAATCGTAAACTATATCTTCTGGCGTATCAAATGATTGATGAATTTCTTGAATGACTACTTCTTTTTCCTTTAAAAACTCTGACTCATCTAATTGAGGGTTAAGAAAAATATCTGAAAGTATATCCACCGAAAGCCTTATGTCTCTTTTTAAAACCTTTGCATAAAAAGCGGTATGGTCTCGACTAGTGTAAGCATTCAAATGGCCACCAATATCATCCATTTCCATTGCAATTTGATAAGCATTCCTATTTCTAGTACCCTTAAAGACCATATGCTCTAATAAATGGGAGATACCATTTAGTTCTAGAGACTCATTTCGTGAACCAGAACCAATACAAACTGCCAATGCAACTGTATCTACTGCCTTATTAATATCAGTTACTACTCTTAGTCCATTTGATAATACTGTCATTTCAGCAGACATATTAATCTCTTTTTTTATAGACTAGCATTTGAATAAATATAGTCTTTTACTAAATCTAGATTATTTGGAAGAACATTATAATCTTCCTTTAAATTATATAAATCTTTTATAGAGTCTGGCAAAGAAGGGCTTCTTCCAACGGCAGACTTAACTGCATCTGGAAATTTTGATGGATGTGCTGTCGAAAGTACTACTAATGGATCATCTAACATATTGGGGAAATTATCTATCGCACCCAATCCAACTGCAGTATGGGGATCTAAAATATATTGCGACTCATCGAAAGTTCTTTTCATGATAGATTTAGTTTCCTCGTCATCCAATTTATAAGCCTCAAAATTTGATTTTATTTTTTTAAATATTTCAGGGTCAACTGTGAAACATTTTTTTTCGGAAAAATCTCTCATCAAGTTATTAATCTTAAGATGGTCACCTTTATAAACATCATAAAGTAAACGCTCAAAATTAGATGAAACTTGAATATCCATTGCGGGACTAATTGTTGGAACTACATCTTTAATTATCATTGAACGATTAGAAAAAAACCTAGTTAATATATCATTATTATTTGATCCAATATAAAACTTACTTATAGGAAGACCTATTTTTTTTGAACAATATCCTGCAAACACATTACCAAAGTTTCCTGTTGGAACAGAAAAAGATACACTCTTATTTAGAGCCCCGATAGATAATACTGCATAGAAATAATATACAATTTGGAAAAGAATTCTTGCCCAGTTAATTGAATTAACAGCAGACAGATTAAGCTTTTCTCTAAAACTTTCATCTTTAAACATTAATTTAACCAGAGATTGACAGTCATCAAAAGTACCCTTTATGGCAATATTAAAAACATTGGGAGAATTAACTGTTGTCATCTGTCTTCTTTGAACTTCAGAAACACGGCCCTCGGGATGAAGAATAAAAATATTCATACCGGACCTATTTGCACATGAGGAAATTGCTGCTGAACCAGTATCTCCCGAAGTAGCTCCTACAATATTTATATTTCTATTATTTTTTGATAATATATTTTCGAAAATGCTACCTATAACCTGAAGTGCATAATCTTTAAAGGATAGGGTAGGCCCATGGTATAGCTCCATAATCCAGATATTTTCTTTTAGCTGTCTGATAGGAGCAACTTTTGAGTGATTAAAAGATTTATATGTTTCAATAATGATTTCTTGTAAGTTATTTTGAATTATTGAACCTTGAATAAATGGATAGATAATCTTTGTTGCTAATTCCCCATATGATAAACCCTTCATTTTTCGTATCTCTGAATCAGAAAAATAAGGCCATTCATTAGGGATATATAACCCACCATCATTTGCAAGGCCCGTCAATAAAACATCATCAAAGCCTAAATGCGGAGCGGATCCTCTTGTTGAACAATATTTCAAAAAAAACTCCTAGAAAATACCGAGATAAAATCTTTTATTAATAAAAAATATAACTTTATATTTAATCTTTACCTATTTACAATACCTATTAAAAAAATCAACGTATGCTGAGACTATATTATCTTCTGAAAAGGTATTATTCGCCTCCTCCCAACCATTCTCAACTATTTTCGTCTCTAATTCTTCTGAATTATTCAATGAGATAATTGAAGAAGCTATCGCATCTGCATCATCTTTAGGAACCAATATTCCATTTCTATTGTCTCCAATTAAAAAACCTGGCCCTTCAGTTTTAGTTGAAATCACAGGTGTTTTTGAGACCCAGCAATTGAGAACAACGTTACCAAAAGGCTCTTCATGGGAAGTAATAAGACATACATCCGCAAGATTCAATAATGCATCCCTATCTTTACGCCACCCCAGAAAACGAACTCTCTTTTCTAAGTTGAGTTCCCTTGATAAAGAATTAAGCGATGGTTCTAGTGATCCCTCTCCAGCAATTAATAAAAAGGAATGAGGTATCTTTGAAACTGCACGAATTGCCAAATCAATTCCCTTTCTTTCCTCTAACCTTGAAAGAACTAAAACGATTATAGAATCATTAGGAATATCAAAATCTTTCCTATTAAGAGGTGTAAAAGTATTAATAGGTGAAAAATTTGGGATATAGTGAACTTTATCAGATGGCCAGCCACTTTTAATACAATAATCAACTAGATGCGTTGTATTGCAGATAAGACGGTCACAATGCCTAAAGTTTTTTAAATTATAGTATCCTCCCAACCTACCAATCTTAAGGCATGAATGATAGGGAATATAACTTGCACCCCTGCTCATCCAGCCCAAAATTATATCTGGATTAGTTTTATTAATTATTCTATTGACTTTTGTTCTAGATAAAATATCCCATATTTTACCTAGTCGTAATGTAGATACAGCACAGCCTAGATTCATAAATAGACTTACCCTCTCTTCATAAGGCCGGGTTATTATATGCTGTTCAATCCCCCTCCTGCTTAAAGAGCTTACGAGATCCTCACAAAACTTTTCCGCACCTCCATGTGGGTTACCACCAATTATGTGAATTAATTTCATTAATTAATCTCATATTATCTAAAAAAAATGTATCCTATACTAATTAGCTGATGATACACTAGTAAATTAAATATAACTTTTATTCTATATTCTTATGACAATAATAAGTATGAAAAAAAATATTCTATATTTTTTTCAAGCACAAATCACTTATGCTTTCCTATTTATGTTTAGCTTACTACCAATAAATCTAACATCTTATCTTGGTGGTATAATAGGAAGAGCTGTCGGGCCTTTATCCAAAGCTCATAAAATTGCACAAAATAATTTAATCATTGCCTTCCCTGAAATGTCGCCTAGAGAGCATAAAAAAATTCTTGCTGATTCGTGGGATAATTTTGGTCGAGTTATGACAGAATATGCCCACTTGAAAAAATTATCTCAGGAACAAGAAAAAGATAGGATACAAATTGAAGGACTTGAAAACCTTCAATACCTTAGCGCAAATAAAGAACCGTTTATTATTTTCTTTGGGCATCTTGGAAACTGGGAAATAAATGGCTTGTCCTCAATGCTAACAAATAAAACCTCATCCATTGTATACCGCCCCCCCAATAACCACTTTATTGCACAAAAACTTTTACAGATAAGAAACCTTGACCAAGAAACACTAATACCAAAAGGAAATGAAGGGGCAATTAAAGCAATAAAAAGAATTAAAGAAAATGGTATTTTGTTGATGGCAATAGATCAAAAAATGAATAACGGCTTACCAATTAATTTTTTTGGGAAAGAAGCCATGACAGGAGATGCAATAGCAAGAATTGCCCTGCGTTATAAATGCCCTATCTTACCACTTCGGTCTCAAAGGTTAAATGGCTGTAACTTTAAACTAACTTTTGAACAGCCGTGGCTCTATGATACTTACAAAAAGGATAACCCTGAGAATATTCTTTTAAAAATTAATAAAACCCTTGAGCGCTGGATTAAAGATGAGCCAAATCAATGGCTATGGTTTCACAATCGCTGGCCTAAAATAAATATTTAGTATGGAAGATCACTTCAATGAAAGATTATCTAACCCTTGTCCATTATGCGGTAGTAATACCCTCAAGACAGTAAGTAATCTTGATAGAAAAGGAACCT
This sequence comes from Rhodospirillaceae bacterium, assembly GCA_002691085.1. Classification (GTDB taxonomy): domain Bacteria; phylum Pseudomonadota; class Alphaproteobacteria; order Rhodospirillales; family Rhodospirillaceae. Next base: position 28,906 of record NZGX01000046.1, read on the forward strand.
TTTTGAGGACAGATATCTGCCTTTGCTGTGGTCATGTTTTTTCAAATCCACCACCAACAGCTAGAGAGTTAGACTTATTCTATAATAAAAATTATCGTAAAGCCTATAAGGGCACTTCACATCCAAGGAAGAAGCATATTATACGGTCCGGGCAAAGAGCCATAGAAAGATATAACCAAATAAAACCATTCCTAAGAAATAACAGTAAGGTACTAGAAATAGGTTCAGGCTCAGGTGAATTTTTGTTTTTACTTAAAGAAAAAGGACATATTGTAAAAGGAATTGAACCAAATAGAGGCTTTGCAGAGTTTTCTAAGACAAATTATAATATTGATATTTTAATAAATAAATTTGAAAACTTTTCTACAAATAGCACCAAATGGGATTTCATTTTTCTGTATCATGTCCTAGAGCACCTTTTGGACCCAATAGAATCACTGAAACACATATCAAAATTACTTCATCAAAATGCTTTTCTAAATTTAGAAGTTCCAAATGTAGAATCTAAATACCATTCCCCAAAAAGACTTTTTCATTTTGCACACCTTCATAATTTTTCTTTAGATGGACTAATCTTTACTCTTAGCCAAGCTAATCTTGAGGCTATTGAAATAAAAAAGATGCCTAACACAGGACATATTAATGCAATATGTAAAGCAAAAAATTTAGAAGCTAAAAAACCTACAGTTATTGTGGCAAATAGAATTAACATGCACTTATTAAGCTATAATTCTTTAACTGATATACTTTCTCTTAGACCCTATCGTCGTTTCTTTGATAATTTAAAAAGACCCTTTAGAGAATACTTAAAATTGATATTAATTGGTTATTCAAAAACACCTTCATCATTACTAAAAACTTTATTCAAAAAAAACAATCTATAGCTTAGTATTGATTTTCTCACAAATAAATTTAAAAATTTATGCTGGAGGCGCAACTTTTAGAACTAAACCATCTAGTTTATCATCTATAAAAATTTGGCAGCTAAGGCGTGACTCAGACTCAACATAATATTGCTCATCTTCAAGAAGTTCGATTTCCTCATCAGACATCTCATTTATACGATCTCGCCATTCCTGATCAATATAAACATGGCACGTTGCACATGAACAACAGCCTCCACATATAGCTTCAATATCTAAGTCGTTATCCCTAATTACCTCCATAAGTGAGTCACCAGCATCCGCATCTAGGTCATGCTTCTCACCATTACGATCAGTTACATAAATTTTTGGCATAAAAACTCCATAAAGACACAAATTTGCACTGTTAATAATGACTACTAAATGCAAAAATAAATATAAAAAAATACTTTAAAAATAGATAGTCTTAATACAATGTAAAAAACAATAATTCAATAATATAGAAACTATCTCAAAATAAAATGGAGTAGGTATGGAAGAATCGGAAATCATAAAACTCGCAAATTCAAAAGCAAAAGGAAAGAGGCCATTTTTTTATAAAGATACTGCAGTTGAGAGAGTCCTCTCTGTAACTATGGCCATTGCTACGGAACTTGCAGTAACAAGAGACCGTCTTGATACTGTTGAAAGACTGTTAGAAAATGAAGTACCTGTTACAAAAAAAAGCATTGATTCTTATGCTCCGGATGATGAAATCCTCAAGGAAAGACAACAATGGCAAGCAAATTATATTTCTAGAATTTTGAGGATTTTTCAACAAGAGAATGAAGGGGTTGAAGACATAAGTGAAAAAAGCTCAGAAGAATTAGCAGATTTTAATTTAGATCAATAATACAGTTGAACACTTACCCAAGCTTATTAAGAATTCTTGCAGTTTCGTCTGGTGCAGTAATCATTAAATCATGACCAGTATCAATCAGCACATAACTCCAGGTATCGTCATTTTCAATCAAATCTAGCACTGGATCGTTCTCACCATTTACTATTCTTGGGTTTTTTTTACATCTCACATAAATTTTCGGTATTCCTTCAATGCCATTGCCAATATATATAACCTTTTCTGTCAGGGTTGGTAAGGGATGTGGAACTAAGTTAGCCTTTAACCAATCGTAATTCTTGTGATTTTTAGGTACGCCCAAGAAGGTATCAATGTTTGGTAATTCCATTAAATAACCCTTGTTAGCTGCCTTCATTCTTTCCTCTCCAACAGCACTTGGAAGAAATGCCTTGCCATTAGTTGGCAGAACAGCATCAAGATAAACTAAATTTAAGAGCTTATCTGGGATTCTATCAGCAACTACACTTATAACGTGACCTGCATAAGAATGCCCGACCAAGATTACATTATCTAAGCTCTCATATCGAATAAGATTGATAATATCTTCGACATGTGTGGATAGATTGATATTTTTATTTGATAAATGAACTCTGTCTCCCAGACCAGTTAGAGAAGGGGTATAGACCACATGCCCCATAGAAATTAATTTCGATTTTACGAACTTCCAACACCATCCCCCATGCCACGCACCATGAACAAGAACATATGTTTTCTTTTTTGGAACCATCTTACTTTGTGCAATCACCTGATTTATGAATAGAAAAGTTGGTAAAGCGCTAAAAAAACTTCGCCTAATCATTAAGCTTAATCCTCATTAGAATTATAAGAACATATCTCCACCATTTGGACTAATGACTTGACCAATGTAATGCCTTGACTCATCACTTGCTAAAAAAACATAACTTGGAATTATATCATCAACCTCAGCAAGCCTTCCAAGCGGTATTGCCTGACGAATACCCTCTAGAATATCATCAGGAACATCTTGAAGCATAGCAGTTCTTGTCGCTCCAGGAGCAACGGCATTAACATTAATTCCTTTTGGGGCTGCCTCTAAAGCAAGAGTTCTAGTAAATGTAACAATTGCACCTTTAGCTGCAGTATAATGAGCAAAGCCTGCAGCCCCTAAATAAGCTAGCTGAGAGGCTGTATTAATTATTTTACCCTGTCCTCTTTTATACATACCTGGTAATACATACTTACACGTGAGAAAGGTGCCTTTAAGGTGTACATCAATAACCCTATCCCATGTTTCAACCTCTATGTTTTCAACCGGAGCTGCGGCTGCAATGCCAGCATTATTTACAAGTATGTCTATATTCTCAAATTTACCCTCTGATACTTTTATCATTTCCTTAACAGCTGAAGAGTCAGCTACATCGGCTTCAATAATTATAGATTTTACTTTATTTTTTTCTAATTCCTTTTTTAACTCCAACGCTTCTGCCTCTGAAGACGAATCTGGATAATTTATAATTACATTTGCGCCAAGAGAAGCAAAGGCTTTTGCTACCCCAGCACCTATACCTCTATTAGATCCAGTTATAAGGGCAGTCAAGCCATCAAGTTTACTCATAAAACTTCCTCTCGTTTTTTAATTTCTATTGTAATCGTAGACAACTTTTAAACCAGGCATCACCCAAGATGTTTGCCACCTGTATCCCCCAAGGACATGAGTGGGTGTCAAATCACCTAGTTCTTCATTGTCTGCATCGAGATTAAACTTTAATGAAGCCTTACCCTTAACAAAATCTTTTGCAGTACTTTTTTCAAGAATCATTTGCGTTAAGTCATGAACTAAGGGCTTCCCTTTTGGTGGTATATTAAAATCTGGAATATGTCTTTCTGATAAAAGTGGGAAAGTACTTGTAAAAAATTTCATTTCTTCTGATGTTATATTCATCTCCGGGGTATAGCCGATATTAATAAGCTGCTCACCATTTCTTGAAACTGTTCTGGTAAACTCTGTCCCCAATTTTCCTGTCTGATTATGATTAACATCTGCAAACAATGGGTGAACTCCATTATCTAAGAATGAGGCTTGCTTTGCGCATGTTCCTATCATCCAGCTTAAAATTACTAACCAATCCTTATCACACCATTGAAAAGCACTAATCAAGACCTCTTTATCGTTAAATAAACCAGGTACGGCAATAACACATACATTATATTGAGTGCGAGCAGGATTTTTTATATTTGATATTTCTTCCTCATTCTGAGGATAGCATTTAAGATTTGGCGTCCATAGAAAAACTTCACCCTTTCTATCTGGGTTGGGTTTTATCGGTAAAGGTAAATAAGAATTGATAACATCTGGGTCAGATTTAAAATGAATCATAACCTGATCAGCAGCAAAAACCCAGGGAAGTGAAGGAAGTGCAGAAGCTCTCCCCTTCGGTGAAAAAGGTCTTGTAAATCCTTTTCTCATTAGCTAATAGTCCAAGAATAAAAATTCATAAAGTAACAACCTTATTAACTTTTTGGTTTTCATTAAAACGATCGATTTGCTGTTTTGTAGCTTCTTCATGACTTGCCTTAAAGTCTTTCTGAGAAGACCTAACCCATTCATTAGACTGCTCTCTTTGAGAATTGAGCTGCTTGAAGTAAGGAAACACATACCTGGCTACCATTTCATATGATTTTAATTTTAGATCAAATGGAGCCCAATTATGATCAGTTATTAAAAAAGAACCAAAACCACCATTTGATGAATTCCATAAAGTTTCAATCTGTTTAATTACGTCATCAGGGGTTCCAATCGCAGCCATTCCACTTTCAATTAGATGCGAAACAGGGTCACTCCTCCTATCTTTTGGAACCATTGGTATAACAGCAACATCTTCAAAATACTGTATCCATTCTTCCAAGCCAAACTGAACATCTTCAATGGCCTTCTGTCGGGTTTCAGCAACATGCACCATACCAATCATCCTCCATGACCCTCGGTCCATTGAATGTCCATAATTTGATGCTGTATCACAGGCAATATCCCAATTAGTTCCCGCAACATTTAGTGCAGGCGCAGCTGTTGCACTCATTGACATTAAACCTGTTCCGTATTTTCCAGCAGCGCGTGGGCCAGATGGGGACATCATTGAAGCTGTTACAACTTCAATTTTCTCATTTGCATATGGCTTCATTTGCAACCTTGCTTCTTTGAGCTCATACCAATCTGTTTTATTGGTTACAACCTCGCCATTAAATAATTTTAAAATATCTCCCAAAGATTCTTCCATCATATCTCTTTGTTTTTTCGTTTCTATTCCCATCATTTTAGCATCAGAAACCAGAGCTCCAGGACCAACTCCAAGCATGGCTCTTCCTTGGGTCATATGATGCAATTGTATAAACCTATCCGCGAAAATTAGTGGATGATGATATGGTAAAGAGGAGACACCTGTACCTAATTTAATTCGTTTTGTTCGATAATGTGCTGCTAAAATCATCAACTCAGGAGATGAATATAATTCTGTACCGGCTGAATGATGTTCACCAAACCAAGCTTCATCATATCCCCAAGAGTCCATACTCTCAACTAGTTGAATATCTCGCTCAATACATAAGCTTGGATTTTCCCTAATTGGGTGTATTGGCGGTATAAAAGTTCCAAACTTAAGAGAATCCATAGCATTATCCTCGATATTGGCATTCGAATTATTACTTGAACTATATCTGTAAATATTTAATTACAAAAAATCTTATACAGTCTATTATTCTATTTACTTTTAATAAAGAAAAACTTGAAATAATAAATCTGAAAAGTAAATAATATTTTTTTTTAATAAGTATTAGGAGAGTATTGATGCACAGACATACAGTCCTGTTTAATTTAAAAGATGCTAGTAATTCAGAAGATGTTATTAATAAACTTAGAGAACTTGAAAAGCTACCAACTGTTGAAGCAATGGTAATTGAGAAAAATATTGTTCCAATAGGCGAACATAGCCCTTATGAATGGTGCTTAATCGGAGACTTTGCAGACCTAGAAGCCAGAGATTCGTATGAAAAACATGAAATACATGTTGATATAATAAAAGGTACTTTTTTACCAAACGTAAAGGACTTTATTATGTCAGATATTAACTTTTAGTGCATTACCCCGATCTATTTAAATATTTAAAATTAATTATATCATGCAAAATTGTAACGTTATTTTTTCTTGCATGTGTAATAATTAATGGATTAGCTGCCAAAGCTATTGCCGAAATGAATACTTTAAGGATTGGAACTGTTGCTATCCCTCCATCTGTAGGGAATCCATATCGAAATACTGGACCGCCACACCTTTTCACATGGTCAGCAACTTTTGATGGACTAACAAGGTTTAATAAATACGGAGAATTAATACAGTGGCTTGCAATAAGTTGGGAAAATGTAGATAAACTAACATGGAGAATTCATCTTAGAGATAAAGTAACCTTTTCTAATGGTGAAAAATTTACATCTGAAAGTGTAATTACATCAATTAATTATTTATTGAGTAGCAAATCTTCTAAAGAAGCAGTTGCAAGAGAATTTGATTACATCAGATCAGTAAGATCTATAAATGAATTAACCATAGAAATAACTACAAAGAGCGCAATTCCATTCCTTCCAAGAACGCTACCTATATTGCATATAGTAGAACCCAAATCATGGAAAAAACTTGGACCTGAAGGTTTCTCAAAAGAACCTGTAGGTACGGGGCCTTTTAAACTAATTTCTTATTCACCAGGTATATTAAAATATGAATCCTTTGACTCTTCATGGAGGGCACCCAATATATCTAAGTTAGAGCTGATTGCTGTTCCTGATTCTTTTTCAAGAGCACAAGGTGTGGCCTCAGGACAATTAGATATTGCAATTAGTATTGGGCCAGATGAAGCCAATTTAATAAAAAATAATGGTGGTAAAGCATTGAGCTGGCCTTCTGCAAGTTTGTGGGCTATCAACTTCCATCATCAACAAAATGGACCGTTTGATAATATTCTGGTCAGAAAAGCTATAAACCTTGCAATAGATAGATCATCACTGATTGATAATCTTCTTGAGGGGAAAACCTCAATTGCATCGCAACCCGCTCCAAGAATTGCTTTTGGTTATAATAATACTCTTGAAGAAATCCAGTATGACCCACTTAAAGCAAAAACATTACTTACTCAGGCAGGTTATCCAAATGGATTTAAATTTGTAGTCCAAGGCGTTTTAGGAGCTGGCGCAAACCATTCCGCAATGTATCAAAAAGTTTCTCAAGACCTTCTCAAGGTAGGAGTAACCATGGAAATACATCCAATTCCAATATCACAATTAATCAGAGGTGTGATGAAGGGTGAGTGGAAAGGAGATGCTTTTGGCTCAACCTATGCCACAGAACCAACTCTTGATGTGCTTCGACCACTAAGAAACCATTCTTGTTTGTGGTCACACCCATGGTATTGCAACCAGAAAATAATGCCAAAAATAAAAGATGCACTTAAAACCTTTGATATTAATAAAGCACTTAAACTTCGTCATGAAATTATGAGCTTTTATAGGAATGAATGGGTTTCTTTATTTCTTTATGAAAGTGTACGATTTGCTGGTACGAAGGATTATGTGAATGGTTTTTCTGAAGAAAATGGATTCATCAATTATGAGAAAATTTATTTTAAATGATTATTAATATAAACAATCTTATATTATTTCTATTTCTTTCATTTTCTTTACCTTATCTTCCGCTCCTGAACGTTTATAATATGGAATAGACTTGTAAACTCTAGGCGGTATTTTACCGTCAAGAGGTCTATTTGCAGCCTCCCTTTCATTACCATGACCCTCCACTTCAGAAACAATTGTCTCTGCATGTTCTTGAGGAACAACCACAACTCCGTCCTCATCACCTAGGATTAAATCACCTGGGCAAACAATGACTCCTCCACAAACTATAGGAACATTAATCCAACCGGGTTGTTCCATTCCTCTTGAGACAGAAACTGTCCCCCTGCAGAATAATGGTATGCCTTCCCTTTTTCTAATAACCTCACCAGTAAGGACGTAACCATCTGCAACGATACCTGCACCACCCATTTCTTTAAAACCACTTACCATAGTAGCACCCAAGCAGGCACCTTTTTCCTGACCAGCGGCGTCAATCACAATAACATCACCTGGTTTTACATACTTACTTGACAATTGGGTCATCAACAAATCATCAGATTGCTCCGGCCTCACAGTTAAAGCTGGGCCACATATTCTCCATGATCTTTCGAGGGGCTTAATACCAGGGTCCATCACATACCTTGGGCCCACCCGGCCACCAACGATACAAAAATATAGACCCGATGCCCTTTTAAGAAGGTCAGGATCAGGACGGTCAAAATCTTGTATTATTTTATACATATATATAATTATACATAAATTACTAAAAAATTAAATATTAGCTTAACCTATCTGCATATCCTGCCATGGTCATTCTATAGCGAAAATTCGCTTCTATATTTTTGTTAAGGAATTCTAAATGAGGTATTTCCTCACTAAATCGAGAACTAAAAGAAGTATCCGTATATAAACCATATTTATGATTCTCTTCCAATTGCTTATCAACGATAGGCTTTTCAGAAAATTCAAATTCTTTAAGACAATTTATAACCAACTCAATATTATGCATATCCTGAGGCTCAGGAAGAAAATCAAGAAGTTTAGCTGCGCACCTTATACCAAAATTCATTCCCTGACCCCGTGCGGGATGAATCGTATGAGATGCATCCCCAATAAGAACAGTGTTACCTTTTACCCAACTATCTGCCTCTCTTCTAATTACTGGATAAAATCCTGCTACCTCCGTTTCAATGTTCATTAATTGCTCGGATCTTTTAGCAATTAAATTCCTTCTTTCCTCTAAAGAAGATTTCTTCCAAGTTGAAATATCTTCTTTTTCAATCGCAAGCCCGATTTTCCATTGACCACCCATTCTTGGTATTCTACTTACACCACCCACTGGAGAAATATAATTTATAATTTCATTTCGCGGGTCCTTTAACTCTCCCTTAGGACCAAATAACACTACAAAAGGTTTTGTATAATTGTATGACTTAGACACTTTAAACCCACACGCACTTCTAAACCTTGAAGATCTCCCATCACAAGCAATAGTTAATTTAGGCTTGATAGTAATTTTTTCCTTTTTTTGGTTACTAACAATAACTTCCTTTACTCCGCCATGTGTTTCTTTTGCAATAACTATTTTATCAAGAGATACTGGTCGCAAAAGTTTGTAATTATATTTAGATTCGTTTAACGCTAAATTCAAGGACACAGATGCAATTAACTCATGGTTTAGAATAATGAAATATGGAAAAGGTATTGGTAAATCATCAACAGATGAATGATGAATTAATTCACCATTACTATTAAACCACTTTGCGCCAAGTCTTTTTTCTGCACCAGCATCAAAGAAATATTTGAGAATATCCCACTTATCTAAAACCTCAACAACCCTTGGGCCCAGATGATCGCCTCTTGCAGTATCCAAATTACTTTTTGAATTTTCAATTTGGACAATTGAATATCCTTTTTTTCTAAGTCCTGCAGCAATAGTAGCACCTGCTATTCCTGCACCAACAATTAATATATCAGGTGAATAGTTTTTCTCATTGCTCACAAATTATTTCTTTCATTAAATTTAGAAAATTATGAATTATTTTAATTTTTTTGAAAAACGCTAGTGCATTTCCTCTCCGCCTGAAACATTAATACTTTCGCCAGTAATGTATTCGGCGTAATCAGATGCCAAAAAAACACATGTATTTGCAGTATCGTTAACTTTACCAACTCTCCCTAATGGTATTTTATTTTTTCTAAAAGATAACACACCCTCAATATCAGTACCCAAGACTTTTCCTCTTCTCTCATTCTGAACAGCACCTAGATCTGTTGTTACATGATTTGGACAAATAGCATTAACTGTTATACCATATTCTCCTAACTCCAATGCCGCGGTCCTTGTCAAACCTACTAAACCATGTTTTGAGGAAGTATAATGAGCCAAAAATTGAGCAGGACTTTTTGCTGCCTGACTAGCAATATTAATTATTCTTCCACCATTGGCTTGTTCTATAAACCTTTTAGATACATGTTTTGTTACCAAAAAAGCCCCCCTTAAATTAACATTCAGAACTATATCCCATTCCTCAATTGTTAAATCTACAAGCGGCTTCATAATAAAGCCCACACCCGCATTATTCACAACAATATCAATCTTCTGATAGCTTGTAATGATTTTATCAATTGCACCACAAACTGATTCCTCTGATGTTACATCACAAACCACTGAGTCAACTCGCTGATTTGTTTCAGAGCTAATAAGCTCTGCAACTTGTTTCATTTCATCTAAAGTCCCTATATGCTCGCTTGGTAAGAGGTTTTTTGTAGAAGTACCTACATCAGTAATTATTACTTGAGCACCTTCTTCTGCAAACCTTCTTGCAATCCCTGCACCCAATCCTTTTTTTCTTCCTGCCCCCGTTATCATTGCTACTTTATTAGTTAAAAATCCCAATTCATCCTCCTGATATAAAATTATTATTTGATAAAATTATAAGATAAAATTTAATCGCGCCTTGGGTCTTCAATTTCTTTTGGACTCCAAGGTAATTCAGAAATTTTTCTGGGAGTATAAGATCTCTCTAGCCTTATAAAATCATCATCTACTAAGTCATGGACCGTGGCACTAATAGCATCTAAAAGGTGATTTTCTTTTGTAACACCAATGATCGGGTTTGCACCTTTATGAATTAACCAAGATATCCCAACCTCGGCTGGTTTTATATTGTACTTTTTTGCAATAAAAACAACATCATCTAAAACTGGATCGTAAGTATCTCCATAGAGTATATTTTGTACATTTTCATCCTCAGAGCCTCTCTCAGTTTTGGCAGATTTACTGCCTGCCCTTGCAATTCTTCCCCTTGCAAGGGGGCTCCATGGAATAAGACCCATGCCTTGGTCTTTAATAAAAGGAATTAAGTCTCGCTCATCTTCTCTATGTAAAAGATTGTAATGATTCTGCATGCAAACAAACCCTTGCCATCCCTGTTCCTTAGCAACTATCTGAGCTTTTGCTAATTGCCAGCAACGCATATTTGAAGCCCCAATATAGCGCGCCTTTCCAGATTTTATAACTTGGTGCAACGCATCCATAGTCTCTTCTATTGGGGTCTTTGTATCCCACCTATGGACTTGATATAAATCAATGCGCTCAACATTTAACCTCTTTAATGAACCATCGATAGAGCTTAAAATATTTTGTTTAGTTAAACCAATTAGATTTGGTGTCTCTGGGGAAGGATAAAACATTTTTGTAGAAACAATTATTTGATCTCTAAGATTATTCTCCTTTAAGAATCTACCTAAAATCTCTTCACTCTTTCCGCTAGAATAGACATTAGCTGTATCAAAAAAATTAATACCCAGATCAAAAGCTTTTTTCATCAACCTCATAGATTGATCACTGCCAACAACCCATTCTCTCCAATTTGGTGAACCAAAACTCATACACCCTAAGATCACTTTAGAGACTTCCAGTTCAGTATCTCCTAAGAAATTATATTTCATTGAGTTAGTCTCACCTTAGTAATTAAAAATTTCAGAGATCCAAGTATCTCTCTTGCCAGCCATTTATAAGAGGATGTTTTTGGTCAGGGCTAGAATTATCTTTTAAGCCAATAGCATTCATCATTGACCAAGCAAGACACATATTTGAAGTAAATACAATAATATTTCTCTCTTTCATAATTTTTTCAACAACACTTAAGCTTGGCATACCTGTTCCTGTCAAAAACAATGCATCGACGTTACTTAAGTCAACTTTATACAATGTTTCCAATGCATCTTTAGAAGTTAACTCATAAATAGCTCTTGTATCATCAGAAGAAATTTTAATTCTTGTTGCACTTTTTACATCCAAGCCCCTACTAACCCAATAATCTTTGCACATATCAACTGACCACTGTGGGTAAGGAGCACCTATAGCAATTTTAGAAATTTGCAAAAAATTCATTGCCTGTTCAATCGCTAAACCTGCAGAAATAACTGGATATCCTTTTTCATTAGATAAAAGATCTAAGGCTTTATCTTCCTCATCCCTTCCAACGAGATAAGTAGCCGCAGTACAGGCAAAGCCACAAACATCCAACTTAAGGGTATCATATGTTAATAGAGTTTTACCTAGGCTATTAAAATACTCCAAATACCTCTCTTTAGGGTCTTTTCTTTTACTAACGAGACGAGAGGTAATTATAGAAACTTTTCTTGGAAAAAGTGCATACATCTCTGGTTCAACTGTTGGGTTTGCTTGTGGAACAGAAACCCCCACCCTACCTAACGAACCATAGTCCCTTTTTACTGACATATTTATAATCCTCCAACCTGCATCTTATTCATTATCAACACCATTTAGAATTAAATTTATAAAGTATGCATCATCCCATGCAAAATTTATCTCACCTGACCTATATATGCTTAATCTTTCTGAAGGAATAAAATAGAGTCTTTGCCCTCCTCTCCCTTCAATAAAAAAAACATCTTCTTTTAAATAAGGAGAGGACACTGGAATAATTCTCCCTGAAGGCTTACTAAGTAATCTTCCTCCAGAAAACGGAGAACCTCTCCAAATATGCATCGCAAAATTTGGATTCGTATTAGAACCTCTCAACATAATATTAATCCATTTTTCTGAAATCACCTGAACACCATCAAGCTTTCCATTGTTAGCAAGCATTGATCCTATGCGAATCCAGTCCATTGCTTTTGTCTGGATACAGCAGAAAACTCTTGCGTCTCCTCCCTTTCTATCAAGTCTTACTTGAGCAAAGCTCCCTGAAAGAGGTTTCCATAAATTTTCTCTTAAGAATTCTGAGTATCTTCTCCCAGATGATTTAGTCAGTACAGAATGTAAAGCCTGGCTATTAATATGATTAAAATCAAAAGAAGATCCTGGTTCAAATGCATATCCGATATCCTCCACAAGACTAAAAATATTTTCTCCAAAAAAAAGCCTTTGACCAAGGGAGAAGGGACTTTTGTTATATTCTATCTGCTTGAGACCTGAAGTCATGTAAAGAAGATTACCAATAGTTATTTCTTGCCTCTTATCACCTTTCCATTCAGGAATATAATCAGATACTCGAGTATCAATTGATGGAATTAAATTTTTATCTAAAGCAATTACTGTAGCAATACCCAAAATACCCTTATGCATTGACTGTGAATCGATAATAGTATTCCGGTTATATCCCTCCTTATAATATTCCAGCTCCAAAGATTCATTACGAGAGATTAATAAGGCTAAACTATTAAATGACTTTGCATATTCTACGGCAGACTCCAAAGTATCATCACTAATTGTCCTATTATCAGATTTTGTAATTGATAAAGGTATTAATTCCCTATTTTCAATAACTTCAATTGGAGAATACCACTGCCAAGAAGTAAGCACCTCACTATCATCTGGCTGTTTAAACCACCTTAGCCAAAAAGTATGATCAATATAGAGATAAAAGCTAAGTGGAATAACAACAAAAAAGGGGATAAGGTATTTTTTAATCAAGTCATTGCTCCTATAATAATCTAATAATTGTGAATAAAAATCATTAACGGTTGTAATAGTCTATCAAATGGAAACACACCTCATGAAAAAAAAATCTATTATTATTATATCTGCATCAATAATTATAAATGCTATTGTATTTTCTAACTCAAATGCTCAGTTTTTTGGTGCACCTGAAAAGCATTTTGATGAATACGAAAAACCACCCAAGCCTGATTATAGCAAAGAGTCAAGTTGGGCGGCTCTTCCAGATCGACAAGATGCTGCTGATGTGTTCCCTGAAAACTCTTTATATAAAGAAAATCAACCTTCTGCAAAAGTTGATGTATTTTATATTCACCCTACAACCTACCGAAATGCAAAAAATTGGAACCAAGATATTAACCTAGAAGAGGTTAATACCTGGACTGATTTAAGCCGTGTTTCTCGTCAAGGCAGTATTTTTAATGCATGCTGTAAAGTATTTGCACCAAGATACAGACAGGCCGCATTCGGAGCAACATCATCAAAGGAAAGTGGAAAGCTTGCATATGACTTCGCCTACCAAGACGTACTAAGTGCATGGAAATATTACATTAATAACTTCAACCATAACCGTCCATTTATAATTGTTGGCCACAGTCAGGGGGCACTTCATGCCTTCAACTTAATTAAGGAAGAAATTGATAAGTCAAAATATTTTAAAAATATGGTTGCTGCATACATTATTGGTATACCTGTGTTAAAAGGACAGATTGAGTTATCAATGAAGAATACTTCAATATGTAAAAAAATATCTGACATAAACTGTATAGTCTCTTGGAATACTTTCACCATGGGTTCTGATGCTTCAATTTATAAGAAAATGGCAGTATCTCGTCTCGGTGAAGGACTTGAAGCAAAAGCAGACAAGGGCCTAGTATGCTGGAATCCAACGTCAAATTATATTGATTTAAACAAAATAAAACCAAACATATCCAATTTGGGGCCTATACCAACAGTTAAAAAAGGTGGAGAACTTCCTGATTTAGCTGAAAAAATCAAAGCTAAATGTGATGATGGTATTTTATTTGCCTCTCCACCAAATTCTAAAGAATTTGATTTATTTACCCTTCCAGGAGGAAGTCTTCATATGCACGATATGGAGCTTTTCTATGAAAATATAAGAATAAACTCTATTCTGAGATCAAAATACTACACTGTAAATTAAATTATTTACTTACAAAGGGTTAGAGAGTGCCAAAAATAATTATTTATTAAGAATTATATTGAGAAAGCTTCCTCTTTAGTGAATTTTAATGTAAAAAATCTATATAAATAAAGAAATAAGACAAAAAGTTTAGTTAACTTATTCCGTCCTCAGGGGTAGATAGAATTATCAAGGACGGTCTTGTTTTGAGGGGAAAATGATGGCAGAAATTTTTAAAGTTGCCATTGTAGGATCAGGACCGGCTGGATCAAGTGCCGCAGCTAGGGCAGCCAAGCTAGGCATGAGCCATATATTGATTGAGAGACAAGATCATATATCTGATACAATTTTTAAGTATCAGAAAGGTAAATTTGTCATGGCAACTCCTGATTTTTTGCCTCTTCGCTCTGATTTAAATTTTCAAGCCGGTAAAAGAGAAGAAATATTAGACGTTTGGGATAACGGGCTAGAGGATTGTAAGGTAAACGTAAAATTTGACACCGAAGTAACAAGTATAAAAAAAGAAAAAAATTTTACTATAACCTATGCAGATGGAAAAACTTGTGAAGCGGAAAACGTAATTCTATCAATCGGCCTTCAGGGAAATATAAATAAATTACCATGTGAAGGGGCTGAACTTCCCTTAGTACAATATCAACTGGACGACCCAGAAGAATATGAAGCTGAAACTATTGTTATTATAGGTGCAGGAGATGCAGCAATTGAGAACGCTGTTGCTTTATCAAAACAAAATACTGTTATTATAGTCAACAGAAGAGCTGAATTTGCTAGAGCAAAACAAGGCAACCTATCTTTGATAAGTGAGGCAATCGAAAAAGGTAATGTCGAAGCCTACTATGAAGCCTCCCCAGTTAAAGTTGAAAAAGATTCGATTACCTTAAAAACAGCTGATGGTGAAGCACGTGTACCATGTAATCGGATTATTGCAAGATTAGGAGCATCTGCCCCAAGACGTTTTGTTGAATCATGTGGGGTTGATTTTCCAGATAAAGAAGAATTAAAAAAAGACCCAAAAAAAAGACCTGACCCTAGAGTACTTCCTGAAGTTAGTGCTCAATACGAGTCAAATGTACCCGGTCTTTTTATTATTGGGGCCCTTGGTGGATACCCACTAATTAAACAAGCAATGAACCAGGGTTATGAGGTTGTTGAATATATTGGGGGAAACAAAATTCCTCCGGCGGATGAACCTCTTCTTGTTGAAAAATTCTCTGTCTTAAATAATCAAAATGTAGATGATGTATTAGAAACAATAAGAAAAAATATTCCTATCTTTGAAAAACTCAATACACTTCTTTTAAGAGAAGCAATACTAGAATCAAATGTTCACGCTTTTAAAAAAGACGATACCATTTTTAAGCGTAATGATTACTCCAATACCTTTTATACAATATATGTTGGAGAGGTTGGTATTCTCGTTGATCCAAATGACCCTTCACAAGTCGTAACACTTAATCAAGGAAACTTTTTTGGCGAAATGGGACTTATCTCAGGCAGAAGACGTGCTGCAACTGTAAAAGCAATATCTGATTGCATAGTTTTTGAGACCCCAAGAAGGACAATGCTAAAGCTAATTCAATCAGTTGAAAGCGTAAAAGATAATTTAGATAAAGTCTCAATGCTTCGCCAAATTCAAACACACCTCACCCCAGGTGTTGATGCTAGTGATTTACAAGAATTAATTGAGACAGCAGAAATAGAAAATTTTTCTGCAGGAGATGTCATTTTTAACCAAGGCGATGAAGGTGATCATATGCACCTTATCCGATCAGGATCATGTACAGTTTCTGTCAAAGTCGGAGGTAAAGACATTGTACTCAGTTATGTCCCTTCAGGTAATTATATTGGAGAAATGGCTTTACTGTCCGACCAACCAAGATCAGCAACTGTCAAAGCTGCTCATAATACCCAAACTATAAGATTAACCGGAAAAGCCTTCAAAGATGTTTTGAAAAAAAATAGTAGTATAAAAAATAGTGTTGAAAAGAAGTTTAAAGAAAGAATTAATCAAAATGAAAAAATGGAGGGACAACCCGAGGCAGGAAATATTATTCAATTCCTAATAGAGCAAGGCGTTGGTGAAGGAACAGATGTTTTACTGATTGATGAAACTTTATGTATTCATTGTGATAATTGTGAAAAAGCCTGTGCAGAAACACATGGTGGTTTATCTAGATTAAATAGAGAGGCTGGTCCTTCTTATGCCTCTATACATGTACCGACTTCATGCAGACATTGCGAGCATCCTCATTGTATGGCTGACTGTCCTCCCGATGCCATACATAGAGCACCAGATGGAGAGGTCTTCATAGATGATAGTTGTATTGGATGTGGGAATTGTGAAAGGAATTGTCCATATGGGGTAATTCAATTGGCCGCCCCCCCACCAGAAAGATTTAATTTATTCTCATGGCTGTTGTTTAATAAAGGGCCGCCCCCAGGGGATTTAAGAAAATCAACAGATTATAAAAACAAAAAAAAGAAAGATGAAAATCAAATTAAACAAGCCGTTAAGTGTGATATGTGTAAAGATATTGAAGGAGGAGCATCCTGTGTTAGGGCTTGCCCAACTGGAGCTGCTGCCCGAGTAAGCCCTGAGGAATTCATGTCCATAACAAGCCTTACAAGCTAGGAATAAACAGTGCATGAATCCCTCCTAATTTATAAAAAATTTAAATACCTTAAATTGACTCTCACCACTGTCATTTTATGTATCGTTTTATATTTGTATCACTCGCCTATTGGAAGCCCTAATGGGGGAACATGGTTAGGGTATACACTTGGCACACTCGCTGCTTTGATAATGTTTTGGCTAGCATGGTTTGGTGCAAGAAAAAGATCCTACAATAAATCAAAAGGGAATCTTGAGGAGTGGGCCTCTGCTCATGTGTATCTGGGTTTAGCTCTAGTAGTAATATCTACTTT
This sequence comes from Rhodospirillaceae bacterium, assembly GCA_002691085.1. Lineage (GTDB taxonomy): Bacteria > Pseudomonadota > Alphaproteobacteria > Rhodospirillales > Rhodospirillaceae. Next base: position 46,344 of record NZGX01000046.1, read on the forward strand.
ACATAGTGGTTTTCAGTTTGGATTAAATATCCACACGATTTTATATTTCTTAATGATGATAGTAATAATTAGTGGGATTATAGGAGTTTATTTCTATCTAAAATTTCCAAGCCTTATAACAAAAAATAGAAATGGTCTGACGACAGAAATGATGTTAACTCAAATTACTGAGATAGATGAAGATATAAGAGAGCTATCAATGTCTCTCGATGATTTTACTGTTGATTTAATGACAAAAGCAATTGAGGAAACAGTTATTGGAAAAAGTTTTATTATTAAACTTAAAGGAGTTGACCCAGATTGCCATACCTCCTTAGCAAGAAAACATCTAAGAGAGAAAAAATTTTCTGGAAACAATAAGATTAGAGAGCAGCTTTTATCCAAACTAACTAGAAAAGAGAAAATCTTAGATCAACTGAGAAATGATCTTAAAATGAGATCTCTTTTACAAATCTGGCTATACATACATGTGCCTTTCACATTTGCTGCACTGGCAGCATTGATAATACATATTTTTTCTGTTTTTTATTATTGGTAGAATAAATTGAAAATACTTTTTTCACATATCACTAGAAAAAAACGCGGGGGTATTGCAACACGCAATGAGTATGCTGAAGCCGATACAATCACGATTGGTAGAAGTACAAGTTGCGAATTAAGTCTTTTAGATCCAAGAGTTCATCTAGAACATGCAAAAGTTGTAAAAAAACTAGATACTTATGAAGTGATTGCAGCAGAATATACGCTCATAGAGGTTAATGGGGAACTTGTTGATAAAATAACTTTAAAAACTGGAGATACTTTCCTAGTTGGTCCATACAAAATTATTTTTGAAAGTCCTTCTAGTGACGCAGATCTTAAATTATCAATTGAACTTACTAAAAATCTAAGAAACCAGGTCAGTGATCTAATCTCTAGATCTAATATTGACTCATCAAACTTTGGTATATCTAAAAGAACATGGTCATGGTCACTTTTCTCAATAATTACTGCACTGTTTCTTATGATTCCTCTCTTAGTAATAAATTCTTCAAAAGAGAATTTAAGTAGTCTTGACCCAGAGGATCTTAATAAAAGCTCAACAAGCCTAGTTAGCGTTTGGAGTACAGGTGAAATATCATCTCCACATAATTTTTTTGCACATGATTGTGAAGTATGTCATGAGAAACCTTTTGTTCCAGTACAAAATAATTCTTGTGCTAAATGCCATGATGATATCCAACATCATGCAGATACAAAACTTTTCCCAAGTGCGAGTCTGAGTGACTTAAGCTGTCAATCTTGTCATAAAGAACACCAAGGTAAAATAACCGTTGTAAAGAATAACCAAGATTTTTGTGCAAGTTGCCATGACGCAATCCAAGACGAACCAAATTCTCTACTTCGTAATGTTTCAGATTTTGGGAAAAATCATCCGCAATTTAATCCTACTGTAATAATTGATAAAGATAAAAATACAAATAGAAGCCTTTCAATTGGGGGAGATCCCAAACCCATTGAATTCTCCGGGTTGCTTTTTAATCACGCCGTTCACCTCAGAGAAACTGGTGTAAGGCATCCTAATGATGGAATAATTGACCTAGAGTGTAAAGATTGTCATGTTTCTGATAGCGGTGGAGTTTCAATGTTACCAATTTCATTTAAAGAACATTGTAACAGTTGTCACAAACTTTATTTCGACTCATCCCTTCCTGAAAGAGAATTATACCACGGAGATACAAAAGAACTCTTTATTCAAGTTGAGAATGTTTATAACTCTATTGCATTTCAAGGGGGTTATATAGGGAAAGATGCGCCGAATGTAATCAGGCGACGCGCAGGCCAGACTCTTAGCCAAACTGAGCGTGTTGAAGCAGCAGAATGGGCAAAAAGAAAAAAAGAACAAGTTCTTGATGGTCGTTTTGGAAAGGATAGGTGTGCTGAATGTCATCTCATTAAAAACAATGAGGAAAGATGGACAATACAATCAGTAAATATCACAGATAGCTGGTTTCCTAAAGCAAATTTCACCCATGAGAGTCATGAAGATATGGAATGTATTAGTTGCCATGAAGCAAACAGGTCAGAGCAAGCCACAGATGTAATTCAACCTTCTATAGAAATTTGTCAAAGCTGTCATGGTGGTGAAAATGCTAGGTCTAAAATTCCATCAACATGTGTGACATGTCATGGTTTTCACTTTGAACATATGTCACCAATCTATCCAATTAATGAGGTCAAAGTTAAAGAAACGACAATACTCTCAAGCCTTTCAGAGAAGAATCTAGCTTTATTTAACAAAAGAGAAAATAATGAAATACCATAAGTTTTTTTTAATGAGTCTTATAATAATTTTAACCTTCACTAAAACTGTAATTAGTGAGACAGTAATATTAGAAAGTGAAGCAAAGTTTTTAGGAAAATTAAGCTCTAAAGACCTTGAGAGTCAATTTTCAATTAATGTAAAACTCAATGGGGATATTCCACTTGCAACATATGTATCAGCGCGTTTTCAAAATAATCAGCCAAAACAAAGATTAGCCAATAGTTTATGGATAGATTGGAATGAGAGAGTCGAAACTTTACAGAATAACGGTTTTGCGCCAACTGAAAATGACATGCTAATATTCGATATTTTTGAGGAGAAGCTTGATTATACTTTCCTACCAATAATTATAACTATCTCATACTTAGGCCATGATAGTTTAAAATCAGGATATTATATAATAGACCAATGAAAATACTTTTTTATATTGCCTTTATTTTCTTTACTGTTTTTTATTCAGAAAAAGCTCTTTCTGAATTCCTAAGCATTTCTGATGTTAATCGTATTGTTGGGCAAGCAAAAGGTGAGGCATCTGCATTAGGTATTAATAATGCTGTAATTGCAATCTCAGACAGAGTTGGCAATATTCTTGCAGTCTATGCAATGAATCCTGATGATATACCCAATATTACAATTACTTCAGGAAGAGGTATAGCAATAGGCAATGGACTGGAGAGCCTCTCATTACCAATCACTCCATTGGCCGCAATTTCAAAAGCAATTACGGGCGCCTATCTCTCTTCTTCAGGTAATGCATTCACTACAAGAACAGCCAGTCAAATTGTTCAAGAATTTTTTAATCCTGGGGAAAAAGGACAGCCGGCTGGGCCCCTATTTGGTGTGCAGTTTAGTCAGTTAGCCTGCTCAGATCTAATGAGGTTTGGAGAAAACATTGGCATTGGTNCAAGAAGATCTCCGTTAGGTTTGTCAGCTGATCCTGGTGGGTTACCCCTTTATAAGAATGGGAAAGTTGTAGGCGGAGTTGGAATAATTTCAGATGGAATTTATGGACTGGACTTAAATGTTGGGGATTATGACAGAAATACGGATGAAATAATTTCCATTGCTGCACAAAGAAATTTTGAACCCCCAGAAGAAATTAAAGGTTATAGAATTACTGTTGAAGGAAAGAACTTTAGGTATACAGATGTAAATGAACGTTTCTTAACGGGCAACGGTAATATTTCATCTCTAAATACAGAAAGTTTTATTTCTGTAGAGGGTTATATAGACAATAGTCCAAGAAGTGGAAGAGAGTACGGTTCTGCTCATTCAGGAATCAGAAAAGCAAACAATAATAACTTTCCAGGAGTAAATGCATTTATTCTCGATGACGGCCTTGGAAACAATAGATATATACCTAGAGATAGTTTGGTACCCCCAATAGATGGTGGCGGTCTAACTTCGTTAGAAGTAAGAACAATTATTATTGAAGCTCTTAAAGTAGCTTTTAGAGCAAGAGCACAAATAAGAAGACCACTTGGAAGCCATGCTCAAGTTACTGTGTCAATTGTAGACACAGAAAGCAATATTCTTGCTATCGCCAGAACTCCAGATGCCCCAATCTTTGGGACAGATGTCTCTCTCCAGAAAGCAAGAACAACAGTTTTTGTCTCACGCGCTTCAACTGCTAAAGAACTTTCTGAGGTTGATGGATTTGATTTAATCCCAGGAGTTATATCTATTCCAAGCCTTAGTGAATATGTAGATGCTGCAAAAACTTTTATTGGTCCCCAAGCCCTAGAAGATGGAATAGCATTCGCAGATCGATCAGGAGGGAATTTATCTAGACCATTTTATCCAGATGGCATTCATACCAATGCTCATGGTCCATTTTCAAAACCATTTAATGTATGGAGCCCATTCAACACCGGATTACAATTAGATTTAGTCTTAAAAGACATAGTGCTTAGGCTTGATGGGAGTTCACATCCTCCTTCAGGCTGTACAGACCTTCCCCAATCACAAGTGGCTCCGGGTCCAATGCCTAGGAGATTGGCAAATGGTCTACAAATTTTTCCTGGAAGTGTTCCGATCTATAGAAATAATAACTTAATTGGTGGTATTGGTGTTTCTGGAGATGGAATAGATCAAGATGATATGATTTCTTTTTTAGGCCTTCATAATGCTGGTCAAATACTTAGAACAGGTGTTGGAAATGCACCAAGAGAAATCAGAGCAGACACTCTTAAAGTAAAAGGTGTAAATTTACGTTTCATTAACTGTCCCTTTAGTCCATTTCTTGATACAAGTGAGCAAGCAGTATGCAACGAAAAATAAAATGCTTTGCTTTTTTAATAATTTTTTCGCATATCTTTTATATGCAATCAGAGATGATTGTGCTTTCAGAGGTCCGTTCAAATGAGATTAAAAATGAAGAGTCTCAAAATGAAAATATTCAAAATATAAGAAAGCGTCCTGGTGAAAATGTAAAAATAAAAAGAGAACTTCCAAAAATTGACCCATCCTCAGTCCCTCCTCCAAGCAGGTATTTGCCAAGAGAAACAGTCCCTATACCTGATAGGTGGCGACTAATTGAAGCAATCGGTGTCAATGAAAGATGGTGGGACCCCTATAATCAGAATACTTTAAAAGCAGACCGGCCCTTGTTTGATGACTGGTTTGTTAACCTAGCAATAATATCTGATACTGTTCTTGAACTTAGAGAGATCCCCATACCTGTAGGCCCTCAGGGAGGCGCCCGACCCGGGTCGATTGATATTTTTGGAAAAGGAAACCAAAGGATCCTTAGTCAGAATTTGATTACGTCAGTATCTTTCATAAAAGGTGATACTGCCTTTCGTCCCCCAGACTGGGAAATAAGACTTACTCCTGTTATCAATTATAATAATGTCAGAGGAAAAGAAAACAGAGCTCTATTAATAAATCCGGCAGACGGAAAAATAAGAAAAGATGAGCACATAGCACTTCAAGAAGCTTTTGTTGATTATCACATTAGAAACGTTTCTGACCGTTATGATTTTGATTCAATAAGGGTAGGAATCCAGCCTCTAATATTAGATTTTAGAGGCTTCTTATTTCAAGACCAGCAATTGGCGATTCGACTTTTTGGAAATAGAAAAAATAATATTTGGCAATACAACATTGGCTGGTTTAGGCGTATTGAAAAAGACACCAATTCTGGGTTGAATGATATTTTTGACAACCTAAGGGAAGATGATACATTTTTTGCCAATCTCTACCTTCAAGACTGGCCTGTGCTCGGATATACCGTTCAAGGTATTGTTGCACACAATAGAAACAGAGAAGGAAATAATCCTCTATTTTTTAATAAGAATGGTTTTTTAGAGAGGCCTGCATCTTTAGGGGTGGAACGAGGGTATAATTATAATGTTACCTATCTAGGATTTAATGGAGATGGACATTTTGGGAGATTAAACCTAACCCATTCAGCATACCTTGCCTTAGGAAACATTTCTGCTAATCCTCTGACATCTTTTTTTGAAGATGAACCAGCCAAAATACGTTCATGGTTTTTAGCTCTTGAGCCTTCGATTGATTTTGATTGGATAAGATTAAGGACACAATTTCTATACGCTAGCGGTGATAAAGATCCATTTGACAATAAGGCTCAAGGATTTGATGCAATTTTTGAAAATCCTCAATTTGCTGGTGCAGATACAAGCTATTGGATGAGGCAACCAGTTCCTTTCGTTGGTGGAGGAGGTGTATTTCTTAATGGAAGAAATGGAATTCTTAACTCTTTGAGAACATCAAAAGAACAGGGTCAGTCTAATTTTCTTAATCCAGGAACCTATTTGTATGGAGTTGGAATTGATCTAGATGTGCTCCCAGAATTAAGAGTATTTGCCAATATTAATAAAATTGGATTTGCTAATAAATCTATTATTGAAGTTCTTCGCAACCAACCTATAAATTCAAAGTCTATAGGCTGGGATACGTCATTATCACTTTTATATCGCCCTACATTTATTCAAAATGTAGTTTTTAGGGCTTCCGGAGCAATGTTATATGGAGGCGATAGCTTTAAAGAGTTATTTTCTACAGATAGAAAAGGCGATAAATTTTATTCTGTTTTATTCAATTTAATTTTATCCTATTAGGAAACTTTAATGCGAAACTGGACAATGTTTTTTATAATTTTCTTTTCTTTTATTGCGCTTGCTTCAAGTAATTCGTATGCAGCTGGAGGTGGAGAAACACCCCAGGAGGTTTCCTACCCAGACTATCCTCCCGCTCCAAGATTCCAAACATGGGTAGAGGCAAATATAAAAAGCTCAGGCTGTATTACTTGTCATATAAAATCTGATCAAAAAACAATGCATGTTAGCCAATCTGTAGTTCTTGGGTGTACTGACTGTCATGGAGGTGACGCAAGTATTCAAAATCCTACTAATTCAACAAATAAATCTCCCGAATATAAAAGAGCACTCAAAAAAGCGCATGTAGTTCCTCGCTACCCTGAAACCTGGCATTATCCGCACAGTGCAAATCCTGAAAGATCTTATTCTTTGCTAAACAAAGAAAGTAAAGAGTATGTAAGATTTGTTAATCCCTCGGATTATAGGGTTGCAAGGGATGCTTGCGGAGCATGTCACTTGGAAGTGATTCAAGCAGCAGAGAGAAGCTTAATGGCAACTGGTGCAATGTTATGGGGGGGAGCTGCATATAACAACGGTATTCTGCCTTATAAGAACTACATCTTGGGCGAAGCCTATACTGAATCGGGAGAGCCTGCAGCAATTTCAAGTCCAGGGGAAATTGAGGAATGGATGATAAAAGATAAAGGTATTATCCCAAAACTTTTTCCTATGCCTGCTTGGGAAGTTATTCCCCCAGGAGATGTGTTTAGGGTTTTTGAAAGAGGTGGGCGAAATATAATAAATATATTTCCTGAGATTGGACTTCCAAATATTGCAACTCTTATCGGAAGTCTCCAAAGACTTGAGGAGCCAGGAAGGCCAGATATCCGCCAGTCAAATCGTGGGCCTGGTACAGGTTTAAGAATAGCTGTTCCAGTAATCAATATACATAAAACAAGGCTTAATGATCCTTTCACTTGGTTCCTAGGGACAAATGATCAGCCAGGAGACTTTAGGTCCTCAGGTTGTGCATCTTGTCACGTAGTATACGCAAATGATAGAGACCCAGCACACTCAGGACCATATGCCAAATATGGTCATATGGGTGAGACAGCATCTGCTGACCCAACCATTCCAAGAAACGAACCAGGCCATCCAATCAAACACGTCTTTACAAGAGCAATTCCCACCAGCCAGTGCATGATTTGTCATATGCACCAGCCAAACATATTTCTTAATTCTATGCTTGGATACACTATGTGGGATTATGAATCCGATGCACAAGCTATGTGGCCTGAGAAACAGCAATATCCAACAAGTTATGAAATGAGAAAGGTTTTGGATAGAAACCCTGAAGGCGCAGCGCCCAGAGGAAAGTGGGCAGATGTAGATTTCCTCCGGTCAGTATGGGATCTCAATCCCACATTGAAGAATACACAATTTGCTGATTATCACGGTCATGGATGGAATTTTAGAGCAATATTTAAGAAAGATAGAAAAGGTAATCTTCTAGACGTTGATGGACAGATTGTGATACATGATGACCCTGACAAATGGTCAAAAGCAGTTCATATGAAGTCTATACATATTGAAGTAGGAATGCATTGTGTAGATTGTCATTTTTCTCAAGATGGTCATGGTAATGGATACATTCATGGTGAAGTTGCTAATGCTATTGAAATTAGATGTAAAGATTGCCACGGGGATTCTGACAAATATCCAACATTAAGAACATCAGGTCCGGCATCACCCCCTGGTGGAAATGATCTTTCCAAAATGAGAGTTTCAAGTGGCAAGAGAAGGTTTGAATGGGTAGGTACACAATGTGACCTTCCCAATGATACTTACCGAGATTGTAAGCTTATTCAAAGATCCTCTCTTGATCCCGATTTAGAGTGGGAGATGAGTCTAGTTAAAAACTCTGTCTCACCTCAGAGCAAAGATTACAATGAAAAATCTGCTAGAGCAAAATTAATGAGTAATGACACTGCATCACTAAATTGGGGACCAGGTATTGATAAAGAAAACAGGGCTCACAAGTCTGATGAGATGGAATGCTTTACGTGTCACCTGTCATGGACAACCTCCTGTGCTGGATGTCATCTTCCAATTGAAGCAAACTGGAAGACTGCCAGACACAAGTATGAAGGTGGCGAAACAAGAAATTATGCTACATATAATCCACAAGTTGCTCGTGATCAAATGTTTCAACTAGGGATTCATCAAACAACAAAAGGAAATACTATTGCACCAATAAGGTCAACCTCGGCACTTATTTTATCCTCAACAAATATTAATCGTGAAAAATTATATATTCATCAACCTCCAATATCTTCCGCTGGATATTCAAGTCAGGCTTTTGCACCACATTTCCCACACACAGTTCGTAAAACTGAAACAAAAACATGCAGTGATTGTCATCTCTCAAGCGATAATGATAATAATGCTATAATGGCGCAGTTACTTCTTCATGGTACCAATTTTGTTAATTTTGTTGGGTACAATGCATGGGTCGGAAATGATAAAGGAATAGAAGCTGTTAGAGTAACTGAGTGGGATGAACCACAAGCAGTAATAGGAAGTTTTCTTCATAAGTATGCTTACCCTGATTGGTATAAAGACCATAAAGACAGAGAAGAAAAACTCTATGAAAGCTATAGTCATAGGGGTGGTAATGTGGGTTGTCTTCAAAACCGGGGAGAGTACATGTTTGTTGCCGAGGGAGAAAAAGGCTTTAGGATTTACGACATAGCATCTATTGCAAATAAAGGAGTCTCTCAGAGAATTATTACAGCACCATTTGCTCCTCTTGGACACGATGCTCATTTAAAAACGAGTAATGCAAGTTGTGTTGCTTTACCTACAAATCAGCCAATAGCACCTACTAGGATGAATTCATCTCCAGAGCAAAATAAGTTAATGACAGTAGATAACCAAGAACAGCAAATTCATCCACTATACTCATATGCTTTTATAACTGATAAAAAAGAGGGTTTAATTGTTGTAAATGTTGATACTTTTGCAGATGGTGAGCCAAGGAATAACTTTATAAAACGAGCTATTACTTGGAATCCCGAGAATATTTTAAATGGCTCAAATCATATAACGCTTGCAGGAACAAATGCATACATTAGTGCAGATAGAGGAGTTATTGTTGTAGATTTAGATAACCCGCGTAAGCCAAAAATACTCTCAATTATTCCATTTGAAGGAGCTAAGGCATCAGCACTCCAATTTAGATATTTATTCGTAAGTGACCAATTTGGGTTTAATGTAGTTGATATCACTGATCCTTCAAATCCAAAAAAATTGAGCAAGGCAAATATTCCTATCGAGCATTCAGAAAAAATTTATTTAGCACGCACATATGCATATATTGCAAGTAGGGAGGATGGTCTTACAATTATTGATATTGAAAAACCTGAAAAACCAAAGCTTTATAAAAAATTTAATGCCAATGGAAGAATCAATGATGCAAGAGATGTTATTGTTGGCTCAACCAATGCAAGTCTTTTTGCATATATTGCTGACGGGAAAAACGGTCTAAAAGTAGTCCAACTGACGTCGCCGGAATCTCAACCTCGCTTTTATGGATATAGCCCTGAACCTGTTCCAGAATTAATAGCCTGGTACAAAACAAAAGGGGTTGCTAAATCTCTTGCAAAAGGTCTTGATCGTGACAGAGCAGTAGATGAAACAGGAAATCAGATGGCAGTACTTGGAAGATTAGGCTCTAGGCCATTCAATGAGGAAGAGCAGAAGAAGCTTTTCTTAAATTATTCTGGACAGCCATGGTTTGTAACTGATGAGATTGAAAAGAAAAATTACAAACAATAGTTCTTTGTAGTTAAATTAATAGAAGGAATAAATTTATAGATTAAAGTTATTCCTCCTATAAAATTCAAAATTAGATAATCACTGTTTCTTATTATACTACTCCATAAGCCATCATTGCATTTGCTACTTTTATAAAGCCAGCAATATTTGCACCCTTAACATAATTTATGTGCTTACCCTCAGCACCATATTCTGCACAATTATCATGAATATCTTTCATAATATCCCTTAATAGCTTTTGTAATTCTTCTTCTTTCCAAGCAATCCTTGCAGAATTCTGACTCATCTCAAGCCCTGAAACCGCAACACCTCCAGCATTTGCTGCCTTACTTGGACCATACATTATTTTGGCATCCTTGAAGATTTCTATACCGCCCAGAACCGTTGGCATATTGGCGCCCTCGGAAACACCAATACAATTATTACTCACTAACGTTTTTGCTTCACCTTCATCTATTTCATTTTGAGTTGCGCAAGGAAAAGCCAAATCACATTCTACTCCCCAAGGTCTTCCTTCATGAAACTCGCAACCAAACTCGTCCGCATACTCGCTTATTCTTCCTCTTCTAACATTCTTTAGATCCTTTATCCATGCAAGCTTTTCTGCATTTATACCAGCAGGGTCAAAAATAAATCCTGAACTATCTGAGAGGGTTACTGCCTTTCCACCTAAATCATTTATCTTCTCAACTGCATGGGTAGCAACATTACCAGAACCAGAAATAACACAAGTTTTTCCTTCAACAGAATTTGATTGAGCTTCGAGCATGTTCTGCATAAAATAAACAGCTCCATATCCTGTTGCTTCAGTTCTTATAAGACTACCACCGAACTCCATTCCCTTTCCCGTGAGAACACCAACGAAACTGTTTGTTAATCTCTTATATTGTCCAAACATATATCCAATTTCTCTTGCGCCAACGCCAATGTCTCCGGCAGGAACGTCCGTGTCAGGTCCAATATACCTCACAAGTTCTGTCATGAAAGATTGACAAAATCTCATAACTTCTCCATCTGATTTACCTTTAGGGTTAAAGTCAGCTCCACCCTTACCTCCACCCATTGGTAAGCCAGTTAAACTATTTTTAAAGGTCTGTTCAAATGCAAGAAACTTCAGAACACTAAGAGTGACACTTGGGTGGAATCTAATACCACCTTTATAGGGACCGATTGCATTATTATTCTGCACACGGTAACCTCTGTTTACACGAATATTTCCATTATCATCCATCCAAGTAACACGAAACATAACTGCCCTATCGGGTTCTGCAATCCGTCGCATAATTTCCCATTCTTTGTACTTAGGCTTATCAGCTACGAAAGGTAATACGTCCGCAGCAACTTCTTTTACTGCCTGATGAAACTCTTCCTCACCAGGATTCCTTTTAACAACCCCATGCATAAATTCGTCAAGTGTTGGTGCATTAGTAACCATTTTTTTCTCCTTTTATTAATTAGAATCTATTTAGCTATTTAGTGGTTTCAATGCGCTTTTTAAGTTTTTAAATGATAAGATAAATTTACGCATCTTATAACTCTCATCATCTTCAATGGCTTCAAATGCACCATCAAGAATTGAATTAAATCTAAAATAATCAGACTCGCTAATAGAATTATTATCAAGTAGTGTTTGTAATATTGCAGAAACTGCCATTACAGCCTGTTCAGCCCCAGAGTAATCCAGATATTCACCGCTTAAACCTTTATCAATAAGACTAATTATTATACTGAGCATATCATTTTTTGTGAAAGAATGATTTGTAATAAGCTCTAATATATTTTCCATTAGGGTCTTTAATCGATTGGCGGACTCGGTCATAGAACCAAAACCTTCTATAGAAGACTGATGAAGTTTCCTTACTTTTATACTGAATTCTTCGGAAATATCATTATCTATTCGATTAAGAATTTCTTTCATCATTATCATGTTTGCGTCAAAAATTCTTGGAATTCCTGGACCTGTACCATGGCTATCCCTTGGAACCCATTTGATGTCTGACATGGGGTGATGACAGGAATGACAATCATAAAAAACAAGTTCAGGGAAAATACCATCTTTATTTCTAGAAGGATCAGTCATAGCATCAAGTAAAGTATTAATTGCAAACGCCTGACCGACTGCCCAAACTTTTACACTTAATATTTTCCCTTTCCTAGAGACATAGTCATCATCAACTTTATAGTGAGCAGGCTGTGTCCAGGTGTATGTATCGAGCTCAAAGGACATTCTAGGATGTCCTGCTCCCATAATCTTATGCGTTACAAATCTATCTTCAGTTCCAAAATGGCATGATAAGCATAATTTTGCTCTTGCCAGAGGTTGATCTGTAGGGTACATCCCTGCAGCTATATTCTTTTTATGATCGCTTGACCCAGAAACATGAACGCTCATCCAATTATTTGCTCCACCATGACATGCTTCACATCCAACACCATCAGAAATTTGAAAAGTTTTAGCTCTTATTTCCTCAGGTACATTATCTGCATGACAATTTAGGCAAACCTCTTCTTTCTCTGCAGATCCCAAACCAAGGTTTCTTGCTATACGTTGAGACTCATCGGTGAGAAGAATCTTGTATGCTTGAGAATGAGGATCCTGATCTTCCCAAGTAATATATTCATTTTGCAAGACGTTAGAATCACTCCATGGTTGAATTGATCCATGACATGTAGAGCTTGTACACGATGAAACCCCCAAATGTATTTCATCAGATAGGAAAGGAATTATACTTTCAGCTTCGACAACACGCGAGATAAGACTTATGATAACAAACACGAAAAAAAAATTACAATATCTTTTAGGACGCATGGTCACCCCTCCATAGTTAGTCCTGTTGTGACAGAGTAATCAGCACATCAAATTGATCAATAAAATTAACCTTAGACTTTCTACCATATAAATATACAATATGCTTTCCTAAAGGAACATCTTCACTAATTTTATACTGCAATATTAATACATTTTTCGATGACTTTAACACTTTAAATGAAATATTGTTATCAGGCGTAAAAGCATATTTTGCTTCATTTATATCAAATCCATCATTTATATAATTGATTTCACCGACCTGGCCTCTTTCCAAGGTAACCAATGGAACATAAAAGGAACGAACAATACCCAGAATTTCAGTCCAATTATCTGCTATTTGATAAAGAGCATCGATAAATTCATTTTTAACTGAGCTACTATTGAGTTTATTAAAAAATAGAAATTTAAAAAATCTTGATATGACAATAGATGGATCATTTCCAGAAATTGGATAGTATCCCTCAACTGTAATATGAAAATTATTATAGAAAGAACTTACTACAATATTATTTTCTAATTCTCGGGATCCAATTGCCCTTGCTAAATCGTAGACGTCCCTAACTTTTGAGGCCCAAGATATATCTGCAGAACTATTATAAGCCAACTCTTTTGAAATAATATCACCAGTAGGAGTAATAATAATTTCTGTACCTACTGGTTTATAATCTAATTTGAATACCTCTAGATTAAAACTTTCTAAATAATCTAATCTTGAAGACAGGCCCCTATAATTTGAATTTATTTCAATACCGAGTATAGGACTTGAATATAAAATAATCAGAAAAAAAAAATTTGCATGTAAAAAAGTTTATTCAGCTGCTAATTTAACTTTTTTCTCGTTATCAATCTTTGGAACTCCAGTAGGCAAACCAAATATATACTTGCCACTTCTTTGCATACTTACATCCCAATGAAGTGCAGAGTGAGTAGACATAGTTCTTACATCCCTATAAAGCCTTTGTACAGAATTCCTTCCCGTCTGTGCACTCACTCCCATCATCCTAGATAAACGATCTGCCGCTGAGTGAGCAAGCTTTCCTGCCATCACTAAATCTCTATATGCTGAAAGCTGAAATTCTCCTGAAATAGCCTCTCCATTAAGACCTTTTTGGTGCAACTTATCACAAAGATTGTCTATAAGCATATCGGCTGTATCTAATTCAACTAAAGACTCTGAAACATGAACTTGGACCTGTGGCTGATCAATTATTGTTTCTCCCATCATTGCCCCAACCCTCGTAAGTGTTTGTTTAACGTAGTCGTTATAAACACCCCTGGCAGCACCTAAGATTGGACCTGCAAGAAGAGTTATAAAATAACTATGAAACTCAACACCATAGAGATAATAATTATGAAGTATTGAACCGGGAGGATTCTCTGACATTGACTGCATATCTAAAGTTCTATGAGCAGGAAGGAAAAGATCACTAATCTCAATATCTTTTGAACCAGTCCCTTTTAATCCTTCTGAATACCAAGTATCATGGATTTTAAAATCACCCTTCTTGAGTACAAGCCAAAGATCGTTAAACTTTGCCTTAGAATTAGGTAATTTAGCTCCAACTAACATTGCATCAGCGTGATCAACCCCACTTGCAAATTTCCAGCGACCATTAATTTTATAGCCACCGTCAACTGGTTCTGCTAATCCTCCGCCTGCAAAACCTGTAGATATAATTGCATCCGGGCACTCCCCCCAAACCTCCTCTTGAGCCTCTTCTTGAAACCTTCCAAATAAAAAAGTATGAGTAAAAACTACAGATGATACCCATCCAGTTGACCCACAAGCCTGACCTAAAGTTCTAGAAACATCCACGTGAGTTCCCCATGGCATTTCATATCCACCATATTTTTTTGGGGTGAATAACTTATGAATACCCTCTTTCTTAAGGTCTTCGATTGTCTTACTGGGTAAACTTCGAAGATCTTCAGTTTCCTGAGCACGCTCCCTGAGGGATGGTAAAAGTCTTTTGGCAGCAGAAATAACTTCTGATCTAGTAGGTATTGAGGTAGAATTTTTATTATCCATATCTTCCTTCCTTAATATTTGGTGAAGAAATCAATTTTGCATATTAGTTCTTTTCTTAAATTAGATCTATCATACATAAAACATGTATATGTTACAAACTGCTAATTATTTAAAAAAAATCCACCTTATGGACAAAAATAGCAATTTTTGGAAGATTTATAATATATATACTAAAGACAACTCATGAATAAAAAAAACTCAATAGATACAATTAAGCTAGCAGAGAAAGCATGGTTAGAGGGCGATTTAAAGAAATCATCTGAAATACTTGAGTCACGCTTCCCAAATCAAAAAAGTTTAATCTTTCAAAAATATTTAAACACAAATAACTCTGAGAAAGGTATCAACTCAACTCCATTATATTTTAATGGACATGACGTGAATTCATTCCTAGTTAAATTTGATAGTTCTATTTCGATATTTGACCTAGGACTTCCATTGTCAAGTCGAGGAGCTTTTTTTTCCAGAGAATTTACACATCTTAAATATCCAGAAAGGTACATACACTTATACTCTCCTGAATCAATAAAAGCTATTAGATCAGTAATGCATAGTTCCTATAATATTGAAAATGTATACCTCACTCTTGTAAGAAAACCTTATTATCATTGGCTTATAGATACACTTCCACACCTCCTGGGATTATCTCTATTAAAAAACTATAAGACCATCAAACTAATTGGAGCCGGTATTCCAAAACTTAGAGGATGGCAAAAAGAAATTTTACAGCTAGCAACACAAATGTTTAAAATTGATAATCTATCTTGGCTTAATTTAAACGGAAACATTGTTAAGTCTCAACCTTGTTTTAGTCAGACAAGAATGCCTCTTAAAGATAGATTAATGATTTTAAGAACTTTAAAATTACAAAAAAATAATAAAAAACCATGGCGTTATATTTATGCAAAAAGAGCGAAGACAGATATAAGAAAGCTTTACAATGAGGATAAACTTATTTCAAAACTTGATAGTAGGTTTGAAATTATCGAACCAGAAAAGCTTGATCTTAGATCACAAATTAATTTATTTTCTGAAGCAAAATGTGTTGTAGGGGTATGTGGTTCAAACCTTTCAAATATAGTTTTTTGCGAAAATAATACCTCTGTAGTCGAATTATCTGCAGGTTATGATCAGAAACATTTTGAAAATATATCTAATACTATTGGTCTAAATTTTTTTAGAGTAAAAGGTGAACCTTTCGAGGCAGAATTGAAGATTAAAAATAAGTGGAAAGAGGCGCATTCAGACTTCAACATTAATATTGAAGAAACAATAAATATTATTAATATATGTTTATAAAGACTATTAACCCCAATAGAATTTAACTTCTAAATTTTTCAATACGTATATAATAAATAAAACATTCGTTTATATATACATTTATCCAGAATCAAATCCTCCAATGAAAACTATATGAATATCTTTATGAACATGTACACTCATGAGTAAACCCATAGAAATCATAATAGTTAATAGCGCTGTTCCGCCATAGGAAATTAGAGGTAAAGGAACGCCAACAACTGGCACTAAGCCCATTACCATCGCTATATTAATAAATACATATAGAAAAAAAGTAGTTGTTATTCCAATAGCAAGTAATCTTCCAAACTGATTTCTACACCTTATTGAAATTATGAATCCATATAAAATAACTACTGCATACAACCCAATTAATATTATACCACCCACAAAACCTAATTCTTCTCCAAAAATTGTAAAAATAAAATCAGTCTGTTGCTCTGGCAAAAAATTTAATTGACTTTGAGTGCCTTGAAGAAATCCTTTTCCAAATACACCACCTGAGCCCAAAGCTATTTGGGATTGGAGAATATGGTAACCTCCACCAAGAGGATCTCTATCTGGGTTTAGAAAAATAAGAATTCTCTCTTTCTGATATTCCTGAAGAAGAGGCCAAACAATAGGAATTGTAATCAAGCCAGTTAAGGTAATCACAAAAAACTTCCATAACCTAACACCAGCCATGAAAAAGATAGCACCTGCGCCCATAATCGTCATGAGTGCAGTTCCTAGATCTGGTTGCCTAAGGATCAAAAAAACGGGACAAATAAGCATAAGGAAGGGTGGTAATAATAAAATGGGCCTTCCAATTTCATCTGAATTAATACTATGAAAATATCTTGCCAAAGCTAGTACTAATGCAATTTTCATTAGCTCTGATGGCTGAATATTTATAGGACCAAGATCGATCCATCTTTTGGCACCCCCACTTACAACGCCCTGAAACTCCACAAAAATTAAAAGTGAAAAAACTACTCCATAAATCAAGTATGCATATTTCATCACTAAACGAATATCAACTAATGCAATTATTATTAACATAAAGAGGCAAATTAAAAACCTGAAACCCTGTTGAATAGCCCATGGTTCAAAGCTAGCATTAGCAGCAGAATACAGCATGAAAACACCTATGGTAACAATAATAGATAACCAAAAAATTAACGACCAGCTTATTTGAGAGAACTTTTCTCTCAAAGTCATTTCACCGCGTTTGGAAAAAGCTGAAGCCATATTGTCTTAGTCCCTGAATTTAATATTATATAATATTACTTTGTGACGAATAATCTTTTAAAAGCTCTTTGAAAATATCTCTTGCAATTGGAGCTGCAACGGCTGAGCCTCCTCCTCCGTGCTCAACAACAACAGAAATAGCATACTTAGGATTATCATGAGGAGCATAAGCAACAAATAATGCATGTGATCTCTCTTGCCACGGTATATCATCCAATTCAGGCAAACCTTCCTCACGTTCTTCGATGGTAATTCTTTTCACTTGGGTGGTTCCGGTTTTTCCACTCATTTTATGACCATTAACATTTATCCTAGAAGATTTTGCTGTACCCTTGCTTCCGTTGACAACATTAAACATCCCATCCCTAATGATTTTTAAATCAGACTGATTAATATTTAAGGCAGAAAAACCTGAGACTATATTGTCTGTTTTTTCAGATGTTTTTATAATTTTGGGCATAACACTTAAAGATGTAGCTAATCTGCTAGTCATAACAGCCAGCTGTAAAGGCGTAGCAAGGATATATCCTTGTCCAATCCCAAGTATAAATGTTTCTCCCTGTTGCCACTGTTCACCAAATCTATTTATTTTCCATTCTTCTGATGGGACTAATCCTCCTCTTTCTGTTGAAAGACCAATATTCAACAACTCGCCTAAACCAAAACGTCTAGCCATCTCACTAATTCTTGCGATACCCAATCTTTTAGCTACTTCGTAAAAATATATGTCACATGAAGAGGCAATTGCATCTACCATAGACACTTTACCATGTCCTTTTTCTTCCCAACAATGGAATCTTCTCGCCCCAAGATCTGTATACCCCTTACATTTAATTTCTTCACTTGTATCTATTACACCATGCTCTAATGCAGCCAATGCAACAATCATTTTAAATGCTGACCCTGGAGCATATTGACCAGAAATTGCCTTATTTGTCATTGGTGCCCTGGGGTCTTCTAAAAGAGTCTTCCACTCTTTTTGGGTAAGCCCTCTATTGAATGCATTAGGGTCAAAGGATGGTGTAGATACCATTGCTAAGACTTCTCCAGTATGTACATTCATCACAACACAAGAAGCACTCTCACGCCCCATTCTATTCGATGCATATTTTTGTAGTTTTTGGTCTAGCGTCAGATAAAGATCACTCCCAGGGGTACTCTCTTTTCGTTTTAGTTCTCGTATTGCTCTTCCCATAGCATTAACTTCAAACTGACTAGTGCCGGCACCCCCTCTTAATTGATAATCGTGTTCCTTCTCCATTCCAGCTTTTCCGATTCTAAAACCAGGAAGCTGAAGAAGAGGGTCTCCAGTTAGCTCATGTTCATCTACACTTGAAACATAACCAAGTATGTGCGCTGCAGTATCTTTTTCTGGGTAAAACCTGGTCAAGCCTTCATCGACAACTACTCCCGGAAGATCTAATGCATTTACTTGTACCTTTGCCATTTCTTCCCAACTCAAATTGTCTTTAACTGTAACTGGAACAAAACTCCTTCTCTTTTGAACTTCAGAGATTATTCTTTCCACTTCTCTCTTAGATAAGTCTATTATTTCATCAAGAGTATTTAGAAGTTTTTCTAAATTAGGTACCTGTTCAGCAACTATTAACATCCTAAAGTTCTGGACATTAATTGCCAAGGGCTCTCCAAAACGGTCTAAGATTCTTCCTCTGGCAGGAGGAATTAATCTCAGATTTATCCTATTTTCCTCAGCTAACATTGAGTATCTGTCTGATTCTATAACTTGAAGGTAATGCATCCTTCCAACAAGTCCTGAAAATAGTAATGCCTGTGCACCCCCAAGGAAAATTGCTCTTCTATTAAAAACTTTAATTCTATCTGTATCTCTATGAATTAACATATTATGTAAAAACCAAATTTCTGACTTTAGTAAAAACCCATGCGGATAATGGATAAAAAGCCAAAGTTAAAATATAAGTAAATAATAAATCAATCAGGGATGAAAAACTAGTTTCTGATAGAATAGAAATAATTACCCACTTAAGTATTAAAGCGGCAAAACAAATAAAAGAAAAAGCAAGCCAGGTATTTTTAAAAGAATCATCTGAGAATAACTTTTGCTGATTAAAAATGACCCACTGAACTGTAAGAATGGTCAAGGAACTACTACCCAAAGCAAGACCAAACAAAATATCCTCTATAAGACCCAACGAAAAACCAGATCCATATGAAAATAAATCTGGTTTATAAACTGACCAATAGTATGCTCCGATTATTGAATAAATTGGTAAAACTTCAACCAAGCCAGAAACCTTTGTAGGAGATATACCAAACAATATAAAAAGCAATACGATAATAAAAGGAATTGCAGATCTTAACCAAATATTTAACTTATCTAAAAATTGATCAGCTTCCATATATCAATCTAACCTTAGGTCAGTTAATACTTTATACTTAAGCACCCTAACAAATTGTAATTTATCTCTAGAAGCAAAGGTTTCAACAAGAATGTTTTTTTTATCAATTGATACAACTTTACCTATTGGGAGGCCGGGTGGAAATGCACCTGCATCCCCTGAAGTAATTACTTTATCTCCCAGACTAACTGACCTCTTTAAACCTAGGTAGATAATCCTAGGTCGCAAAGAATTGTTACCTGATAAAATTGCATTATACCCCGCATCTCCAACTCTGACTGGTATTCTAGAGTTTATATCATTAATGAGAAGAACTCGCGAAGAACTATTTCCTACCTGGGTAATCCTACCTACAAGACCAATCTCATTTACAACTGCCTGCCCTTTTTGAATCCCATCTTTATTACCTCCAGTAATGATTATACTTTGAGCAAAAGCACCACCAGTGTCTGCGACCACTCTAGCAGTTATCTCTTCTGCTTCCGGTTCATCAATAACATTTAATAATTTCTTAAGTTGCTGGTTTTCAGCCTCCAGCTGACTTGCAAGAGAAAACCACCTCATTAGTGTTTTATTATCTTGCTTTAACCTTGTATTTTGATCCCTAATTGCAGCCAATTCCTCAATATTTTTTATGAATTGAGAAATTGCATTTGCGGGAACACCCATAATCGTAATCACTGGTCTAAACAAATCCGTAAATGCTGAACTGATTCTATTTACGATAAATGTGTCTGCCTTACCAATTAACATTATTGTAAAAGTGATCAATATAAGTGTTATAAAGGTAAATCGTTGAAAAAAATTTCTTATATTACCTAAACGTGAAAACTTAGAAGAATTCTGCTTCAAGTTATCCCCCTATGAAAGAATAAACTTAATAGCTAAAAAAATTAATACATCGATGAAAGTACAGAACGCATATTTTTCATCTGCTCGAGTGCCTTTCCGGTACCAAGAGCAACACAATTTAACGGCTCATCTGCCAAAGAAACTGGCAGACCAGTTGCATGTCTAAGAACAAAATCAAGGTGTGTTAACATTGACCCACCTCCTGTTAAANNTATTCCCTTATCAACTAAATCTGCTGCGAGCTCTGGTGCGGTATGTTCTAATGCAACTTTCACAGCATCTATAATTGCAGTAACCGGTTCAGCTAGAGCTTCTGCAATCTGTTTCTGATCTATAACAATTTCTTTTGGGACACCGTGCATTAAATCGCGTCCTTTAATTTCAATACTTTCTCCATTTCCTTCTTCGGGAAGACATGCGCATCCAAATTCTTTTTTTATTCTTTCCGCTGAACTTTCACCAACCAAAAGATTATGATTTCTTCTTATATAGTTAATTATAGCCTCGTCCATCATATCTCCACCAACTCTGACAGAGCGAGCATAAACAATCCCTCCTAGAGATAAAACAGCAACTTCAGTTGTGCCTCCTCCAATATCCACAACCATAGATGCTGTTGGTTCTGTAACTGGAAGTCCGGCTCCTATAGCAGCTGCCATCGGCTCCTCTATCAAAAATACTTTTCGCGCACCAGCAGCTTCTGCAGACTCTTGTATTGCCCTTCTCTCTACAGCAGTTGAACCAGAGGGTACACATATTACAACCATGGGACTCGTCCAGCCTCTCCTGTTATGAACTTTACGAATAAAATGCTTTATCATTGCTTCGGCAACTTCAAAGTCAGCAATCACTCCATCTCGAAGAGGTCTAATAGCTAATATACTTCCTGGCGTTCTTCCTAGCATTTGCTTAGCATCATTGCCAACCGCACGAACAACATTCTTTCCTCTTTCCTCTTGTAAGGCCACTACAGAGGGCTCATTTAGAACAATTCCCTGCCCTTTCATATAAACCAGCGTGTTTGCTGTACCTAAATCTATGGCCAAATCTGCAGACAACCAACCTGTTAAACTAGCAAACATAAAAATTATCTCTCTTTACTAAAATAATTGAATTCCCAATAACAATTTATTGGAAATTTATTTAATGACAAGATTAAAATCAATGATTTAATCTATTACTTTATACAGCAACCGCCTCTGGTGCTTTTTTCTCTCGCTTAACTAATAATTTATTTAAAGCATTTATATAGGCTTTAGCAGATGCGACAAGTGTATCTGTATCAGCACCCTGGCCCATAACTGTTTTACCCCCCTCTTTCAATTTTACAGTAACTTCTGCCTGAGCATCTGTTCCTTTTGTAACGGCATTAACTTGATACAAGTCCAAATGCTGTGTGTCAAAGGTTAGGTCCTTAATAGCATTAAATGTAGCATCAACTGGCCCATCTCCCGAGGCATTTTTACACAGAACCTTACCATCAAAAGATAACTCAATTTCAGCCGTTTGTTTAGAAACCTTGGAACCACAAACAACCTGCAAGGAAATAAACTTTATCCTATCGTTTACTCTAATTTCCTCATCTACCAAAGCTCTTATATCTTCATCGTATATCTCTTTTTTCTTATCAGCTAAATCTTTAAATCTTTGAAAAGCATCATTCATGGCATTTTGGCCAAAATCATAACCAAGTTCTTTTAGTTTCTTACTAAATGCATGTCTGCCCGAGTGTTTACCCATAACCAAGTTTGATTTTTTTAAACCAACAGACTCGGGAGACATAATTTCATAAGTAGCTGAGTGTTTTAAAACTCCATCCTGATGAATACCAGACTCATGAGCAAAAGCATTAGCTCCAACAATGGCTTTGTTGGGTTGCACTGCAAAACCTGTAATTGTGGAAACCAAATTAGATGCCTGAGTTATCATCTTTGTATCAACAGATGTTTTGTATGGTAAAAAATCATTCCTGGTATTTAAAGCCATTACTATTTCTTCCATTGCAGCGTTTCCTGCCCTCTCACCTAAGCCATTAACTGTGCATTCCACTTGTCTTGCACCAGCCTCGACTGCAGCTAAAGAATTCGCCACAGCCAATCCCAGATCATTATGACAATGAACTGAAAGAATTGCTTTATCAATATTAGGAACATTATTCATAAGGTGAGCAATCCTATCATGATATTCCCTGGGAATTGTATAACCTACTGTATCTGGAATATTAATTGTTGTTGCCCCAGAATTAATTGCTGCTTCAACGCATCTGCACAAAAAATCTAAATCCGTTCGAGTTCCATCTTCAGCTGACCATTCAACATCATCTACAAATTTCCTGGCAAATTTAACACTTTCATTTATTGCATCATAAACTTCAGCCTGATCCATTTTTAGCTTAAATTTCATATGCAATGGCGATGTGGCTATAAATGTATGTATTCTTCCTCTTCTTGCAGGCTTAATAGCCTCAGCTGCTGTTTCAATATCACCCTTAGAAGCCCTAGCTAGACTTGCAACAATTGAATTATCAACAACTCCTGCTACAGCCCTTACTGCATCAAAGTCCCCCCTAGAAGCAATGGCAAAGCCTGCTTCTATTACGTCAACCTTCATTTGTTCTAACAATGTTGCAATTTTTACTTTTTCTTCTTTATTCATAGATGCCCCTGGTGACTGCTCACCATCTCTCAGGGTTGTATCAAAAACTACAACTTCATCTTTAGCCATCTTGAAATCTCATTATTCTTGTTATTTGATCTTTAAAAAATACATCCAACATTTAGTTCTTTTTTTTGTCAACCAATGCATTGTCACCGCCAATCCATGTCATCATATCTCTTAGCTCTTTACCAACTTTTTCTATTGGGTGCTCTGACCATCTTCTCCTCATAGCCTTAAAGCTTGGCTGTCCAGCTTTACACTCAGACATCCAGTCCTTAACAAATTTTCCGTCTTGTATGTCATTTAAAACTTCTTTCATTCTAGACTTTACAGATGAGTCAATGATCCTTGATCCAGACACATAATCACCATATTCTGCTGTATTGGAGATAGAATAGCGCATATCTGCTAAGCCCCCCTCGTACATTAAATCTACAATTAGTTTAACTTCATGAAGACACTCAAAGTATGCCATTTCAGGAGAATAGCCTGCTTCTACCAAAGTCTCATAGCCGTTTGTAATAAGAGAGGATAATCCCCCACATAGTACTGCTTGCTCACCAAATAAATCTGTTTCACACTCTTCCCTAAAAGTAGTTTGAATTACTCCAGCCCTTCCTCCACCGATGCCAGACGCATATGAAAGAGCAATTTCTTTTACATCCCCGGAAGCATCTTGTGCAATTGCAAGAAGACAGGGAACCCCCGCTCCCTTTAAGTATTCAGACCTCACAGTATGTCCAGGCCCCTTTGGAGCAATCATAAATACATCTAAGTCTTTTCTTGGTTCGATTAGGTTAAAATGGATATTTAGCCCATGTGCAAAAGCAAGAGCTCCACCGTCTCTAAGATTTGGCTCAATATCGGATGAATAAAGATCTGATTGAAGCTCGTCAGGAGTTAAAAGCATCACAATATCAGCCCATGATGAAGCTTTAGCAGGTGCTTCCACTTTGAGGCCCTGCTCTTTAGCCTTTTCACGACTAACTGAACCCTCTCTCAAACCAATACATACATCTGCAACTCCTGAATCTTTAAGATTTAGAGCATGAGCATGCCCTTGAGATCCATATCCAATTATCGCGACTTTCTTTTTTTTAATTATATTTAAATCAGCATCGCGATCGTAATATACGTCCATTTATAAACCCTTTCACAACATTAATACTATTTGGAACATTTTACTTAATTACTGAATAACTAAGATTTTCTGCAAAAAAGTATAACATAAACCTTCCAGCTTAATACGATCTTTTTTTTAGAATTACCTAATTTAATCTGGATATATTTTTCTCTTAACTATCTCTTGAAATAGAAATAGCCACAATCCCCGTTCTAGAAATCTCACAAGAACCAATTTGACTCACTAACTCAATAAAAGCATCTATTCTCGCGGTCTTGCCAATAATTTCAAAAACATAGCTGTTTTTATCTAAACCAACTATTTTACATGTAAATATTCTTGAAATTTTAAATAACTCGTCAATAAGATCATCTTTCACATCTACTCTAACTAAAGCTAATTCTCTACTTACCGATGGGCCCTTTGAAGTTAAGTCAATAACATTGTGAACAGGAACTAATCTACCTAACTGAGCTTTAATTTGTTCAAGAATTTGCGTAGTTCCAGAAGTTACTAGATTTATCCTCGAAAGTTGTGAATTTTTATCTATTTCTGACACTGTCAAGCTTTCAATGTTGTATCCTCTTCCAGAAAATAAACCTACAACCCTAGCTAATACCCCTGCCTCATTATCAACAATTACTGAAATAGTATGACTAAATACTTGATTATCGTGAAAGATAGCCGGTGGGATTGATCCCTCATACAAATTTGAACTCAAAAGTTACTCTCCAGTTATATAAATTTATACCAAAACCATACCTTCTTCAGAAACAGGCTGCTGTGATTTATCTTCCGGCCCAAGCAACATTTGATTATGTCCTGCTCCTGAGGGTATCATAGGGAAGCAATTTTCTTTTTGATCTACGACAACATCTAAAATAACAGGCCCTTTTGTTGAAATCATCTCAACTATCGCTTCATCAACATTTTCTGCTTTTTCTACTCTCATCCCCTTCATGCCATAAGCCTCTGCTAATTTAACAAAATCTGGAAGGGAGTCAGTATAGCTTTCAGAATACCTTCCGCCATGAAGAAGCTCTTGCCATTGCCTAACCATACCCATGTACTGATTATTAACGATAAACAATTTCACAGGTAACCTATACTGCACAATTGTAGATAATTCTTGAATGTTCATCAGAATAGATGCTTCGCCAGCAATATCAATAACTAAACCTCCTGGGTTTCCAAGCTGTACCCCCAGCGCTGCTGGTAATCCATAACCCATGGTACCTAAGCCCCCTGAAGTCATCCACCTGTTGGGCTTATCAAAGCGATAGAACTGTGCTGCCCACATTTGATGTTGACCTACTTCTGTCGTTATAAAAGTTTCCATATCTTTTGTAAGTTCGTAAAGCCTCTTAATAGCAAATTGAGGCTTAATAACCTGATCAACTTGTGAAAACTTTAGACAGTCTTTTGATTTCCATTTTGATATTTTCTTCCACCAGCTATCTAAATTACTTCTATTCTTAAGCTTAGACTTTTTAAACCAAGAGTCTAAAATATCATCAAGTGCAACAGATGCATCTCCCAAGATGGGTAAATCAACTATGACATTTTTATTTATTGAGGATGCATCTATATCAATGTGTATTTTTTTTGAGTTAGGGGAAAAAAGTTTAAGATTCCCTGTAACCCTATCATCAAATCTAGCTCCTATATTTATCATCAAATCACAATCATGCATCGCCATATTTGCTTCATAAGTGCCATGCATACCAACCATTCCTAGCCAATTTTCACTTGAAGAAGGATAAGAACCCAAACCCATTAAGGTTGAAGTAATTGGGAAACCAGTTTCATCTACAAGTTTTGTAAGCGTTTTTGAAGCTTTTGGACCAGAATTTATGACCCCACCGCCTGTATAAAATAGTGGCTTTTTAGCCTCCAAAAAAAGGTCAACAGCAACATCAATTTTTTTTCTATCTGGTATTGTTACTGGATTGTAAGTTTTATGACGCTGTCTATTTATACCTCTAGGGGCAGTAGTATATGCCCCTTTATCCATGACCACGTCCTTGGGCAAGTCAACCACAACAGGCCCCGGACGACCTGATCGTGCCACATAAAATGCTTCATGCAGTACTCTTGATAAATCATTAACATCTTTAACTAAATAATTGTGTTTTGTACATGGTCGAGTAATTCCAACAGTATCAGCCTCTTGAAATGCGTCGTTACCTATTAAATGTGTAGGAACTTGCCCTGTTAAACAAACCAAAGGGACTGAGTCCATCAATGCATCTGTTAAGCCAGTTACCGCATTTGTTGCTCCAGGCCCAGAAGTAACCAATACTACCCCAACCTTACCAGTAGAGCGGGCATATCCCTCAGCAGCATGTACTGCTCCTTGCTCATGTCGAACAAGAATATGCTTAACATAATTTTGTTTAAATATTTGGTCATAAATAGGAAGAACCGCACCGCCTGGGTATCCAAACAAGACCTGAACACTCTGTTCCTGCAGTGCCTTCAAAACAATTTGGGCACCATTTAATTCTTCTTCTATAGAATGCAAATTATCCTCAGTCATTTATGGGTCTTTCTCAACAAAGTCATTAGTATTGTTAGCATAAAGAATCATCCTATATAAAATAAGGAATATTAAGAAACATTTATAACTAAATTAAAGTTTATGATTGGCTTTTTTATTCAGGTCAACAAGAATTGACGAATTTTAGGAAAGATTTTAGTACATAAACTTTCCGAAAATTGCTCAAAAACAATTGTAGACGAATTAAATTGATTCTTGAACCACGTAAATTGCCTTTTAGCATAGTTTCTAGTCAATTGTTTGGATTTGCTGACTGCATCCTCTAAACAAATATCACCATCTAAGAAATCAGATAATTCCCTAACACCGATAGCATTCATTACAGGAAGAGACGGGTCCAAAGATCTCTCTTTAAGTCTTAAAACCTCTTCAATGCCTCCAGAGCTTAACATCTCATCAAACCTTGAATTACACATCTGATAAAGAATTGACCTGTTTGGTAAAACTAATAACTTATAGATTTTACTGCACTCTAGTGGTTTTGCCATTTTTTTACTTTGCCAAAAGGTTAATGGCTCACCTGAAGTAAGAAAAACCTCGTAAGACCTAATAATCCTCTGTACATCATTTGGTTTTATTTTTTTAGAGCCAAGTGGGTCAATTTTTTCCAGCTTCTCATAAATGCTACGCAACCCAAATTTATGTTTTTCCTCATCTACATATTTTTTTATCTCTTTCGTTGGCTCAGGAATTTCAGAAATACCGTTAATAAGTGAATTCAAATAAAGCCCTGTTCCACCTACAACAATTGGCAGAGTCTCTTCTGAGTTAGATTGTGAGATTTCCTTTATTGCCAATTTATGCCATGAGGCAACATTTCCCCTTTTACTTCCATCTAGGTAGCCATACATTCTGTGTTTAACAGACAGTAAATCTTCAGTTCTCGGGCGTGATGTAATTATTTGCAAGTCTGAATAGACCTGCATGCTGTCAGCATTAATTATTTGCCCATTAAACTCTAGGGCTATAGCCCGAGCAAGCTGAGACTTCCCAGAACATGTTGGTCCAGTAATTAGAACTAAATGTTTATTTGCAAGAGACATTCAATCTAACATATGAGAAATTAAACCATCAACAAGCTTTGGCTCAAACCAAGTTGATTTTGGTGGCATTATTTTATTTGAGTCTGCTACAAGCATCAGTTCTTTAACGTGGGTTGAAAACAAGGAAAAAGCTAATTGCATTTTCCCTGAATCTACTTTATCGCTTAACTCCTTTAAACCTCTTACGCCTCCAACAAAGTCAATAGAAGGGTCTATTCTTGGGTCGATAATGCCAAGAAGAGGCTTTATAATTTCATCATGTAGTATACTCACGTCCAAAGAGGAAACTGGATTATTATTTGTTATATTTTTCTTAAAACTTAATTTATACCACTTTCCCTCTAAATACATTCCAAACTGTTGTTTATTTTCAGGCTGGAATTGTTTTTGAGAAACTGAAACATTAAAACTTTTCCCAATATGATTTAATAACTCTTGCGGGGACAAGCCATTTAAACTTTTTATAAGCCTGTTATAAGGCAAGATCTGTAATTCATCTTCTGGAAAAATGACTGACAAGAAGAATTGTGCACTCTTATTATTTTTCATAAACTTTGCAACACGAGAAGCCGCAGCAGATCTATGGTGACCATCAGCTATATATAGCTGATCTAAATTATTAAAATTAGAAGCTATCTGATCGATATAACTTGGATTATTGATGACCCATAATGAATGTACATTTCCATCATTACTTACCACTCTATAGTCAGGAGGTGAATTGCTAAGCAAACTGATGGTTTCTTTGATTTCAGAAGACTTTTTATGGACTAAAAGCACAGGACCTGTCTGAGCCTTCAAAGAAGAAATTTGTTTTACTCTATCATCTTCTTTTTGTGGGCGTGTTAATTCATGTTTTTTTATAATGTTAGAATCATAAGCCTCAACCGAAGCTACACAGGAAACTCCAGTTTGTTGATGACCATCACGCTCTATCCTATATATATAAAAACAAGGCACTGTATCGCGTACCAGAACACCGCCTGACTTAAGCTTCTCAAAATTATCCTTTCCCTTTTGATAAACAACTTCAGAGTATGGATCTATAGAATCAGATAAATCAACTTGTGGTTTAGAAATATGTAAAAAACTATTTGGCTTGTTTTGAACCATAACTCTAGCCTCAGAGTCATTCAGCACATCATACGGTGGTGCTATCACGCTCTCAGCTAACTGGGGATGTGGCCTTAAAGCTAGGAAAGGTTGGATGAGTTTTTCCATAAAATAAAAAATATTCTATTAGTTAAAATTAATTGTTATTCTCAATATTGTCTCTAACAAACTTATCAAGTAATCTAACACCATAGCCTGTAGCACCCTTTGAAGAAAGTTTGGTGTTAATCTCTGACCATGTAACACCCGCTATATCGAGATGTGCCCATTTGACACCATCGTTAACAAATCTTTTAATAAACTGAGCTGCAGTAATTGCACCTGCATCTCGCGGGCCAATATTTTTCATGTCAGCAATTGAAGAATTAATCAGCTTATCATACTCTGGGCCAATTGGTAATCTCCACAACCTTTCATTGGTTAAGGCTCCTGCTCTAATTAAATCCTCAGAAAGAGTATCATCATTAGAAAATAGACCACAATAATATTTTGATAAAGCTACAATCACTGCTCCAGTAAGAGTTGCTAAATCAATAATATAACCTGGATTATAATTTTTTTGCACGTACCATAAAATATCTGCAAGAACTAATCGGCCTTCCGCATCAGTGTTTTGAACTTCGATGGTTTGTCCATCAGCGCTTTTTACAACATCTCCTGGTCGCTGTGCATTTCCGTCTGGCATATTCTCAACCAAACCTACTATTCCAACTGCATTAACCTTAGCCTTTCGCTCAGCTAATGATTTCATCAACCCAGATACAACTGCCGCTCCACCCATATCCCATTTCATATCCCACATTCCATGGGATGGCTTTATGCTTATTCCAC
Organism: Rhodospirillaceae bacterium; assembly: GCA_002691085.1. Lineage (GTDB taxonomy): Bacteria > Pseudomonadota > Alphaproteobacteria > Rhodospirillales > Rhodospirillaceae. The sequence goes on from NZGX01000046.1 coordinate 76,475, forward strand.
CTGAGTCAAAACAAACACCCTTACCAACAAATGCAATCTTTTTTTGATTTCTATTTCCACCGTTCCAATCCATTACAGCCACTCTAGGAGGGTTAGCAGAGCCTTGGGCAACACCTAAGAGTGCATTCATGCCCATTCTCTCCATTTCCGAAACAGTTAATATTTTTACTTTAAGGCCTTTTGAAGATAGGGCCTTAATCTGTCTAGCGAAGGTAATAGGAGTCAAAATATTTGCTGGTTCATTAACAAGGTTTCTCGCAAAAATTACTCCATCATTAATAACTTTGAAATCATTAAATTTTTTTCTTGAAGCCGCAATATCCGAGGATAAAATGGATACAGACTTTAACCCACTTTTTTGTAGCTTTTCTTTTTTTGTGAAATATTTATTAAAATTATATGCCCTCAAATAAATACCCGAAGCTAATAATGAAGAAATCTTTACCATTTTAATTTTCGGAATTTTTTGATTATCAACAAAAATCTTAAGTTCATCATTTTTTTGTATTTTTGAAAATAAGTCTCCACCAACTTCTTCTATATCAGAGTCTTTTATTTTATTCGAAGGGCCAAGTCCAAAAAGATAGATATTCTTGTACCCGGAAGAAGGGGGAGAAACTAGACTTATAAATTGATCTTTTTTCCCTATAAATTTATGGTACTTAACAGCCGCTGACAAAATATTTGCTGTTTTCTTATTAACGGAATTTGAAAATTTAGTAAATTTATCATCCTCAAAAAAACCAATAGCCAGAGATCCAGATGATGGAATTATAAGTTTTGAAAAAGAAATCTTCATAATTTGAACCTAACTTTGATATGAAATAGTATTATGTTAAAATAAAGCAAATTTATTTGTAATGTATAGGCCTTTTAAAATATAATTGACCTAAAATGTAAACCAAAGAGTTAAAAATTCGTGTATATCTGGTTTTTTTTGAGAAGAATAGGAATTAATTAAGATGGGAAAATTTGGAATGGGGCAACCCATAAGAAGAGTAGAAGATGAGAGATTCCTAAAAGGGTTTGGTGAATATACCGATGATATAAAATTAAGTGACCAGACTTACTTAGTCGTACACCGCTCCCCTTATGCACATGCTAAAATTAAATCCATAGATCTTAGTTACGCTAAGGAAACTGATGGTGTCCTAGGCGTTTTTGTGAATAAAGACTTAGAAGAAGAAGGTTTTTTATGTATTCCTCATGACGTTGTTCCTAATGGAATTGATGGAAATGAAGTTATGGTTCCAAAACGGCCAATTTTAGCACAAGACAAAGTTAGATATGTTGGAGAACCAATAGCAATAATTGTAGCAAAAACATTAAATATTGCTAGAGATGCATCCGAACTAATCGAGGTAGATTTTGAAGAATTAACACCTTTCCCGAATATGAATACAGAAATCTCATCAAACTCTGAACCAATTTTCAAAGAAATAAAGAATAACGAATTAGTTCACTGGTCTATGGGTAATAAAGACGAAACTGACAAAATATTTTCCAAAGCAAGAAAAATAATTTCTATAAACCTTATAAATAATAGAATAGCCCCTACCGCATTAGAACCTAGAGCTGTAATTTCTGAATATGATGATTTAAACGATTCTTATACGCTTAGAACGGGAAGCCAAGGTTCACATAAATTAAGAGAATGGATAACTGGTAAAAATGGGAAGAAAGCTGCTGATATTAAACCTGATAAATTGAGAGTTATTTGCCCTGACGTTGGTGGCGGGTTTGGTATGAAGAACTTCTTATTCAATGAAACCCTTTTGACACTTTTTGCATCCAAAGCTATTGGGAAGCCAGTAAAGTGGAAAGCAGACAGAACAGAGAGTTTTCTAAATGATACTCACGGAAGAGACCAAATTAATTTTGCAGAGCTAGCCTTATCGGAGGATGGAAAGTTTGAGGCACTAAGGGTTTCATCAAAAGGAAATGTCGGTGCATATGTTTCACAATTTGGGGCAATGATACCAACCATGGCTGGATGTGGAATGCTTTGTGGGTGTTATAAAATCAAATCAGCATATGTTGATGTTAAGGTCATAATTACTAATACCACTCCTTTAGATGCATATCGGGGAGCTGGAAGGCCAGAGTCAGCATATATTATTGAGAGATTAGTAGATAAAGCTGCTGATGAACTGAAAATAGATCGAGCAGAAATTAGAAAACTAAATTTTATTGAGCCTGAAGAATTCCCTTTTGAGACAGCCCTTGGAATGAAATATGACTCTGGAGAATATAAAAAAATTCTGTCTTTAGCGACTAAAAGAGCTAATTGGAATACTTTTGCTGAGCGAAGAGTAGAGTCAGAAAAAAGAGGGATGCTTCGTGGAATAGGAATGAGCTATTACATTGAAGCTTGTGGAGGAGGCCCTACAGAATTTAAAACCATTGCTATAAAAATCGACGGAAGTGTAATCATTTCATCGGGAAGTCAAAACAATGGTCAAGGTCATGAAACTGCCTTTGCTCAGATAGCTGCTGACACTCTGGGTATTGAAATGGATAAAATTGAGGTCATAATGGGAGATACAGAAAAAATTGAAGCAGGGATTGGAACAGGAGGCAGTAGAGCTTTAGCAGCAGGAGGAAGTGCAACACTATCAACATGCCAAAAACTAATTAATAAAGGCAAAAGCGTTGCTGCCACACTTCTACAGTCCTCAGAAGATAAGATAATCTTTGAAAATGGATTTTATAAAATAATGGATACTGGTTCAACAGTGTCTCTTCTGGATGTAGCAAAAGCAACCTATGATAAAAAGACTTTTTCTGAAGATATTGAAGAGGGATTAGAGACGTCCTCTGAGCAAGTTATGAATGCACAAACCTTTCCAAATGGTTGTCACATATGCGAGATCGAAATTGACCCTGAAACAGGCGTAATATCGTTCATTAATTATATTATTGAAGATGATATCGGACGTATACTTAATCCACTAATGCTAGAAGGACAAATTCTTGGAGGTGCTGGACAAGGAATTGGGCAAGCTTTGTACGAGGAAGCTATTTACGATAATAATGGTCAGCTTGTTAATGGTTCTTTTATGGATTATATAATGCCAAGAGCAGATAACCTACCATCCTTTAATTTTAACTATACAGAAGTTTCATCTCCCAGCAATAAACTTGGAGTTAAAGGTGCTGGAGAAGCTGGAACTATAGGAGCAACACCAGCAGTAGCAAATGCAGTAATTAATGCATTAAATTCAATTAATGCTAAGCCTATAGATATGCCAATGACACCCATTAAAATTTGGAAATCAATAAAGGAAGCGCGTAAATCCTAGTTTTTATTTTTGTAACAAAATGTCAGATATCTATAATTCACTTTTACATTATAAAAATATATTAGAAAACACATCCCTCTCTGCAGGAAAGGAAATTATGAATTATCATAATAACTTATCATGCATTGATACAAAAAATGACAATTCTCCTGTAACCCAAGCTGACAAAGTTGCAGAAGAAATTATTTTAAATGAGCTTTATAAATTAGATACAAAACTACCAATAATTGCTGAAGAGGATTCCTATAAGAACGGATTCCCTGAATTTGAAGGTAATTCATTTTGGTGCATTGATGCTTTAGATGGAACAAAAGAGTTTATAAAATCAGGAAAGAATTTTACTGTGAATATAGCTCTTATAATTGAAAAGATACCTGTTCTGGGGATCATTTATGCTCCAGCCCTGAAGACATTATATACGGGTATTAAATATAAGAATACGAATTTTGCACAGGTCATGGACTCAAATAAGAATATAAAAAATAATATCAAAGCAAGAAAGCCTCCAAGAGAAGGCATTATTGTTCTCAACAGCCTTCATCACCCAAATAAAGAACTATTAAATAATTTCTTATGTAATAAAAAGGTAGCAAAAGTTATTCCAATGAGTTCATCGCTTAAGTTCTGCTTGATTGCTGAGGGAAAGGCTGACGTTTATCCAAGGTTTGGACCTACTAATGAGTGGGATACTGCCGCGGGACAAACTATATTAAATGCAGCAGGAGGAAATGTGAAAACCTTTAATGGAAAAGAATTGTGCTATAATAAAAGAAATCAAAATTTCATAAACGATAATTTTGTTGCATCAAGTGGGGAGGTTTAGGAATTTTTATCTCGGACAAAAAAATAATTTTAGCAGCTAACCATCTAAGAAATGGAAATATTGTAGCTTTTCCTACAGAAACAGTATACGGACTTGGCGCAGACGCAAGCAACAATATGGCTGTGAAAAAAGTTTTTAAGGTAAAGAAAAGGCCACTTAATAATCCAATTATTACTCACGTAGGTAAATCTTCATGGGTTTCAGGCATGACAGAACCTGAACCAAGAGCAAAGCTACTAATCAAAGAATTTTGGCCAGGGCCACTAACTTTAATTTTAAGAAAAAGATCAGATTGCCCAATCTCTGATTACGCTACTGCTAAACTAGAAACAATAGCAGTTAGACAGCCTAAAAATGAAATTGCATTAAGATTATTGTTAGAATTAAGAAAACCTATTGCAGCTCCAAGTGCAAATATATCCGGTAAAGTCAGCTCAACAAATGCTGGGCATGTACAAAATGATTTTGGTGATGAAATTGATTTTATATTAAATGCTGGAGAGTGCGAAACTGGAATAGAATCAACAGTTATAGATTTAACTGATGATGAACCAACTATTTTAAGGCCCGGAGCAATATCTATTGAAAAAATCTCTCATATAATTGGAAAAACTAAATATTTATTCTCTCAAGAAACTAATCCACGGTCGCCTGGCTTACTCCCAAAACACTATTCACCTGACCTTCCATTAAGGATTAATGCAACAAAAAAAGAACAAGAAAATGAGGTTATAATAGGCTTTGGGCAAAACGCAAAAACAAACTTTAATTTAAGTCCTAGAGGTGACTTATCTGAGGCTGCGAAAAATTTATATAGCACTTTAAGACATGTTGATGATAATAAAAGATTTACGTGTATAGCGATTAGCCCTATCCCAAATCATGGTATAGGAGTGGCAATTAATGATAGACTTCGCAGGGCATCAGAAGGTCAAAAAAGAGATTAAAGATTTTGAAAATTAAAAATGATTTCATACATTTAAAGCCTCAATTCTTAAATTATTTAGAGGAATTAGTTGGAGCAAAAGGATTCTCAACTGATAAAGAAATAATATTACCGTACTTGTATGAACAAAGAGAAAACTACAATGGTTTCTCTCAGCTCCTTATTAAACCTGAAACAACAATACAATTATCAAAAATTATAGAAAGGTGTAATTCACACAATCTAAAGATAGTGCCCATTGGCGGGAACACAGGACTATCTGGAGGCTGCGTTCCCTCAGAAGATGGAGATGAGATCCTTATTTCCCTAGAAAGAATGAATAAGATCAGAAACTTTGATGATACAAATTTTACTATTACTGTTGAAGCAGGTTGCGTTCTTAGTGATATCAAGTCATTTGTTGAAAAAAAAGATTTCTTTTTCCCTTTAGGGCTAGCTTCTGAAGGAAGCTGCCAAATTGGAGGTAATCTTGCTACTAATGCAGGTGGAATAAATGTTTTAAGATTTGGAAATACTAGAGAATTAGTACTTGGCTTAGAGGCTGTTCTTCCTGACGGTAAAATCTGGAATGGGCTTAGGTCGCTTCAAAAAGATAATATGGGCTATTCTTTGAAAAACCTTTTTATTGGATCAGAAGGAACTCTTTGCTTAATAACTGCAGCCACACTTAAACTCTTTCCTAAACAAATAAAATCCAAAACAATATTATGTTGTATAAATAATTTAAATTCTGTCATAGAATTACTAAACCTTACAAGAAAACTGAGTAGCGAAACACTTACCTCTTTTGAATTGTTATCTAATTTTGGGGTTGAATTATCTATAAAGCATCATAGCAATATTAAATTCCCGATAAAAAATAAGTACACTTGGTATGCACTTATCCAAATATCTTCATCAGGTGAAAATATAAACTTAGAGGATAATCTTGAGTCAATATTCTCACTAGCATTAGAAAAAGGTATTATAGAAGATGCAATAATATCAAAAAATGAAGCTCAAGA